>CAZVRN010000090.1:0-9729 GCA_964629485.1 uncultured Thermodesulfobacteriota bacterium
GTTAATTTTTCGCCTTCCGCGATTTCAATAAAATTACTCGTTTTGCAGAGGTCTCGAACGAAATTCTTAATGGATCCCAGGGCTTCAATCCACGCTTTCGAGTTTTTCCGTTCCGTTTAATGAATAAACATCCAGCCCGTTTTGAGCTTCGTGCTTGACAAAACCCTTTGCTTCAAGAAATATCAGGTGCGCGATGGCCTCACCGGTGGCAAACCATTTTTGCGATACCGGGAACTCCTCCCAGGTTTTATATGTAATGTCCCAGGTCATTTTCGAGGCCACCCGGTAGGCGTTCATATCGCCCTTTTCCAGGATGGAAAGAATTTCGTTACACCGGTTTTTATGATGTTCCTTCAGTTCTTTTATCCTCGCCTTGGGGTCCTCGATGATTCTTCTGTGGCCCGGCAGGGCCAGGTTCATATCCAGCTCATTGACCTTGTTTAAACTTTCGATATATTGACCGAGCGTATTATCCTCATGGGACCAGGCCTGGAGGTTCGGAGTAATATCTATCAGGATATGGTCTCCGGAAAGAAGGAACTTCTTGTCTTCTTCATAAAGACAGATATGGCCCCGGCTGTGTCCGGGCGTCTCGACGCATTGCAGGGAGTAATCCCCGATTTGAATGATCTCGCCGTCACTTAAGTAGGTGAATTTTATCATCTGTTGAGGTCCGTATTTGTACCCGGGGTGATTAAATATGGCCGCTTCGAGTTCGTCCTCCGGGAATCCTGCCTGGTGTGCGAAGTCGGCCATTCTGTGCCAGCCTCCGCCGCTTTCCATCATGGAGGCGTCAAGCCGGCCCATGTATGCCTTACTGCCTTCCCGGGCCAGGCTGGAGACCAGGCCAAGATGGTCGGCATGCAGATGTGTGACGAGAAAGTCAGTTTTTTCAAGGTCCACCTTAAGCTCTTCCAGACCGGCCAGCAGCGCCTCGGAACAGGCCTTCCGGTTCATGCCGGTGTCTATGATCAGGTTGCGGTCATCCGAGGTAAAGACCCATGAGTTGACTTCCTTAAGCGGATTCCGGGGAAGAGGCACGACGATGCGGTAAAGATGAGGAAAGATTTCTTCCATAACTACTGTCTCCTAAATGAGTTTTATGATTTACATATAGACGCAGCATAATTCGTCACTTAACACTTAAACGGTTGGCCATACTGTCTGTCACTCCTGAGGTTTCCCTGTTTCCGCATCCAGACGGTCAGCCTCGCTCAAATAAAGGTTCGTAGAGACAATAGAAGGCACATCTTTGGAACGCAGATGCAGCAATTCAGACTTGAGCTTTTTAGCCTCCAAAACTTCTTCGTCCTCGCCGGGCGCAAGCGCCAGCAGGTCAATAACGTGCAGGGCCAGTTGAACTTCACCCGCGTCTCGATGAGCTCTCGCCTTCTCTAAAACCAGTTTTTTGTCTCCGATGGCTGCCAGTACGGCTTTGGCAGCCTCATCAGGTTCGGCCGGATGGAGGTTTGTCGGGTTGCGGTCCCACCAGCCGTTTTCAGAACGGTAGATATCGCGCACGATCATTTCCGGGCACCCATAGACCGGAGCTGACCAGGGCTGTTCGAAATATTCTGGAGGGTATGTGATATCGTGAATGATTTGCACGTCGGTCATGTGCCGGTTCATGCGTTTGACCACCTCCCGCCTCAAGTACCGCAGGCCGGCGGCCATGTTGCCCAGCATTTTTTGAATTTCATCCGCGCCCTTTACCGTCGGTCCGTACGACGGGATAAGGACTTCAGGCCGCAGGGCGATCATTTTATCCAGTGTTTCGGCCCAGCGTACAGCGTCTCTCTGGGTGCGCAAGGGAGTGCCTATGTTGATACAGGCGGTGATGACTGCCGGGCCGCCGTATAGTACTTGTTCTTCGGGCAGCCAGACTGCGATGGAATCATCAGTCTCGGAAGGCGCCCAGAGCAGTTCCACGGTGCGAGTTCCTAAATGCAGACTTAACAGGTCGCTGAAAGTCACGTCAGGGTAAAAGTATGTAGGCCTAACCAGCGGTCTGTTCGTAGGCAACCGAAACTGAAGACTGTTCAGGTATTGCTGAAGCGGAGCCGTTTCTTCATAGCGGCGATATCTTTTCGGGAGGTTTTCATGTGCGATGATTCGCGGTCGGGGTTCACCGCGTTCCTGAGCAGCCTCAAGAAAGGCGCCGGTGCCTTGGTTGTAACCGTTATGACCGTGACTGTAAACAATGGCATATACCGGGGCGTCGGAGATCGTTCTCAGGTTTTCCAAAATCCCCCGAGCCATGCGGGCATTCGCGCCTGTGTCAACCTGTATAAAACCCTCTTCGGTCTCAAGGGCAAAAGCGTTGCCGATAGCGCCGATGACATGAACACCGGGATGAACGGTTCGCACTTTCTGCTTCTGTTCCAAGATAAACCCTTGATTTCTATTTAAGCCTTCATTTCCATCAGTTTTACTCGTCATGGTGTCTCCCCTCAAAGAAATGGTGTGTCTTCATGATATGAGATTTAGAATTTATTCGTTAAAAAGCGAATAACCTCCGCACCTCGGGAACCCTCCCGGTTTTTACCTCCTGGCAAAAACTACTCTTTGTCAATCTGCTCGTCAACCTTTATTCATCCAACTGAGGACCCTCTCAAGCCCTGGCCGAAGCAAATTTTCACTGGTTTAAAGCGAAGAAAAACGCATTTCTTTTAATGTTTGCTCAAGCCATGAAGAATTGAATGATATATTTCAAGGCCACAGAGAAGATTACCAAAGCCAGTATGATTTTTATATATAAAGCGGGAACGAATTTCTGGAAACGGGCCCCGCAATATATTCCGGCGAACCCGCCAATACCGAAAGAGGCGCCCAGGAGCCAGTCCGGGGCGATCGCGAGGTTGGTGGACGCGTAAATCGGGGCGATGAGCTGGTAAAAGACGACCCCGAAAACAGAGGTGATAAACGTTCCGGCCAAAGCGGCGCCCGCGATGGTATAGACAGGCAGCTTGAAAACCGTCACCAGGAAGGGAGCCATAATGGCGCCTCCGCCTATGCCGTATGTCCCGCCCACGATTCCAACCACGAAGGCCAGCACAAAAATACCGTAAGTGGAAAAGCTGAAAGTCTCTCCGTAGAATTCATAGGTAATTCGGTTCCAGGAAAACTGAAGAGTCCTGACCGCGGCTTCGGGCGGCAAACCCGAGGCCAGCCGTGTTTTATTTCGAGAGCGGGCCTCTTGTATTTTCTGGTTAAAGCGCTGTTCAACAGTCTTGCTTTCTCCGTCGGCCTTTTTCACCCGGCTGGTTAGATCGTAAAGAAGGCGAAGGCCGATATACAGCAGGACGAGGCCGGCAAAAAATTTAAAAGCCCTGGGGTCGGGCAGATATTTTATCCTCAGAACGGCCCCGATGAATACGCCGGGCAGGGTGGCGGTCACCACCACCCAGGTTAAGGGCCAGGCCATGCGTCCTTCCCTGAAATAGCGGTAGACCCCGGAGGGAATGGCGATAATGTTGAATATGAAATTGGTAGGACTGACGGCCGGGCTGGTAAACCCGAGGACACTGACCTGAAAAGGAAGCAGCAGGAAAGCCCCGGATACGCCGCCCATGGAGGTAAAAAAGGAGATGGCAAAAGCCACCAGCGGCGGGATCCAGGGGTCAACTTCGACACCGGAAATGGGAAAAACCATGAGATGTCTTTTCCTCCCTGACGAACCGTTACAGTATATGAATTATGATTCCAATTACACCAAGCCAGATATTCGTTATGTTGGATACCGTTATGTTCAGCACGGCGGCCAGGGGCTTTCCTCTCCTCAGCAGCCCCAGTGAAGATTTGAACTCGGGCCAGCTGGTCAGGGTAGCCAGCACAAAGAAGCCAATAGCTCCTTTGGGCGCATGGGATTGTTCCGCCGTAAAACTGACCACCGGGTCCAATACGTAACCGGCGGCCAGTAAAACAAGAAAGGCCGGGAAAATCCATAACTTGGAAAATTCATTCTTTTGCCCGTTATCCGCAGGCTCAGGAGGGCGCTTGACAAATAAGGGAATGGTAACCAGAACTCCGGCCGCGAGCCAAACCGGGTAAAGTTTCTCCGGCAGAAAGGGAAAGCTCACGGCAAGCGCCGCGGTGAGTGTGATGCAGGTTAAGCTGTAACGCGGATTTGTCTTGACAGTTAAAATGAATGAGCCGCTGATCAAAGCCGCAATGAAGAGCATGAGCGGGTTCATTACGTTGGAGCCTAGGGGAGTGCTGGTGGCATAAAGAAGATCCCCCGCGACTAATCCGACAATAAGACAGAGAGCTTCAGGGCCGTTGGTGATGAAGCCGGCCAGCGTTCCCAGTCCTTTTAAATCTCTAATCGCCTCAATGATCGCTTCGACAGCAGCCCCGACCAGAAACATGAGAACCACGAGACTTGTCGCGCCCAGGAGAGAAAGCTTCAGGCTTCCGTGCCCGATGATTGCGGCGCCCATAAAAAAAATAAGCACCAGGATCCAGATGACCACGTCCGGAGGGCCGAAGGACATGGCCCTGATTCGCCTTATATCTTTGAGAAAATTATTATTCATTTCCGGCCGTTCGGCTCGTAAGGACAAAACATTTCATCCTCCAATGAAAAAAACTTAAACTACCATGCCCGGGGGCTGTTGAAAAGTCCCATGCAGAAAATTTTTGTCGTAAATGTTTTGAGGATGAGGAGTCAGACTGCCCGGAGAGTAATTTTATTAATCATAATATCCTTGATTTCGCCTGCCTTTATCATGTCCGTGAAAATGGGGACCAAATCAGGATCAAACTGGGTTCCAGCGCCTTCGACCAGTTCTTTAATCGCTTTTTCGAGAGGCAGGCTGCGCCGGTACGGCCGGTCGCTGGTCATGGCATCAAAGGCGTCGCATATCGTGGCGACACGCACCTCGCGGAAAAGTTTTTCACTCTTTATCCCATCAGGATATCCATGGCCGTCAAACCGTTCGTGATGGTGTTTGACGATGGCGATTTCCTCAGGGCTCAGGTTCAGGGGTTTGATTATGTTGACTCCGATAATGGGGTGCTCGCGAATGAGGTCAAACTCGTGTTTCATAAGCCGTCCCGGTTTGTTTAAAAGTTCTTCATTAATGCCGATCTTGCCTATGTCATGGACCAGGCACATACTGCGGATTTTTTCGACCTGGACCTCTGACATTTCTATTTTTTTAGCCAGGCGGACGGCATAGCGCGCGACACGTTCGGAATGGCCCCTGGTGTAAGAGTCTTTTGCTTCCAGGGCGGCAGCCAGGGATTGAATCGTTTTTAAAACGCCTTCTTTGAGCTCGGTATACATTCGCGCATTTTCAATGGCCAGGGCTATCTGATTGGCGAATCCCTGGAGGTATTCCTGGTCTAAAGACGGCCGGCCGGGCGCTTCAAGGCTTTTATCCGCTCCAAGAACCCCGATAACATCACCGCGGGCCTTGAGCGGCAGTAAGACAATGGATTGAGGATGAAAATGACTGAGAATAATGTTATCCGGGTTGAGTCCCAGCTTGGAGACGTCCCCGGCTATTATGGGCTGACCCTCCACGGCCACATGAGCCAGGATGTTTTCCTTATGCCTGGATAAAGGAACCGTGTACCCCTCCAGGAACTCTTTCTCTGCCGGATCTCCTCCCACACCATCCACAAACCGCAGGGCCTGCGCTTCCCGGTCGATCAGCATGATGATGCCCCGGTTGTAACCGATTTCCTTGATAAACAGTTTAAGAATGGTCGGCAGGAGCGATGTGTAGTCAAGTTCCGAAAGAATGGCTCCGCTGGCCTGCTGAATGCTCAGAAGCTGATCAATCTTTTGCTGGAGCCGTTTGTTCAGTGTTTCGACTTCAGTGTGCTTGTTCTCCAAAAGCTGCTTGTCCCGCTCTATCTCCGAGACTATTTCTTCGGCCAGTCTTCTTTTACTGGAGAGGAACAGCCTTATTCCGCGTAAAAAGGAATGCTTCTCCCAGGTCGCATCGAATTCACAGTAGAAACCACCCTTAAACTGGCACTGAGTCTCAATGACCTTCCCCGGCGGCAGGCCCCAGATTGTCGGGATGGCCGAGTATATACCCTGATTCATCAAACAGAAATCTGTATTTAAATTCAGATGCTTAAACCAGCGTAATCTGAGGATGACATGGTTCCCGGGCAGCCGGATAACCTCGATCTCTTTATTTCGATTGAATTTCTCATTAATCCGCTTGACCCGGGGAAAGGCTTTTTCAGGGGAAGACCATATCCTGAGCAGGATATCGGAGATATAACCCAGTTTATTATGCGTGACCGATTCATAGCCGATCTTGTAGGCTACGTTTTCGTCGCCGCTGATCCGCCGGGCATTGGCGTACAGCTTGCGCAGGATATCGGACGATATCCAATTGTTTGGATCTTTGAGAAAAGCCAGCGGTTCAGGCACACCGTGCAGATCTTCTTCAAGCCCCTTCAGCAGTTCTTCGGGGTTGCCATAATGGCGGGAGATGTATTCAATGATGGCTAAGGAATTGATACAACTATTGTGCCTTTCCATGTTTTGGGCTGGCATTCAGGCCTCTATCTTTTGACCATAAATATAATCATTTTATAATAAAATATTATGAATTAATAATAAATTGACTAAGCAATGATGTCAAGTAAAATCATAGATTTCAAAATGATGGCGAAAAGGCGGAATAGTGTTTAATCTCAGGGCAGGGTAAAAATGTGGCTTTCAGCCAGGGCGGATTCAAACACGGTGACACCTAAACCCGGCCCGGCTAAAGGCGCGGCAATTCCGCCCGGCCCGGGCGTCAGGTCTTCCTCTATAATATCCCGGGGCAGGAAAAACCGCGTCAAGCTGCCTTCCAGGTGTATCAGGTCCGGCTGGGTTGCGGCGAAGTGGCGGCCGGCTGCGCTCAAAAGGCCCAGCTCCCCGACCTGGCAGCCGAGCTGGCATACAAGGCCGGCTTCACGGGCAAGCTCGAGCATTTTCAGGGTGCGGGCCAGGCCGCCGCATTTAGAGAGCCGCAGGTTAAACCCCCCCACGGCTCTGGCCCGGATGAGGGTCTGGGCGTCGGACAGGGTGCAGAGCGACTCGTCAGCGATGATAACGGGCTTAACGCGGCGGGTTACCTCGGCCAGGCCCTCAATGTCATTTTTAGCCACTGGCTGTTCGACTGCCGAAATTTCAAATTTTTGAAATGACTTAATTTTTTCAACGGCTTCCTCGGCAGACCAAACACCGTTCACATCTACCCGTATATCAATTTCCGGACCAAAGGCGTGCCTGACCGTGCCAAGGAGATTCAAATCTTCTTCATGCCCCACTTTCACCTTGACTTCAGTCGCTTGCGCGGCCTGGATGAGGCTTATTATTTTTTCGAGTTCAGCCGGTTCATTGATGGTCACAACGGCGCTGTAAGTCAGTTTCTCCTTCAACCCGGGTCCTAACATGGCGCTCAAAGGCTGGTTCAAAACCTGACCGGCCAGGTCCACGAGGGCGATCTCAACCGCGCAGGCGGCGGCGGGCCATTGATCTATTTTCTCACCGGGAGCATTCTCAATCAGAAAGTTCAGGCTGTCGGCGGGATCGATTTCCTGTTCAAGAACCAGCGGCAGAAGGGTTGACTTGAGACCGAGCAGGGACCGGTTGGTATCTTCACCCGTTACATAGCTGCGAGGCACGCCTTCTCCGTACCCGGAGCGGCCATCCTCGATGCTGAGTTTTACAATGATGTTTTCTGTGGCTACATTACGGGCCAGGCTGTGCTCAACCGGCAGAGTGAAGGGCCATTTGATCAGATAGACGGAGGCGCTGGTAATTTTCATCGCTGATATCAAAAACAGTCTGCTCCAGAAACGGTTTTAACTTTTTCCACTCATACCACGCCTCAGGCTGCATGTAAATATAAGATTCGAGAAGGGCCAGGCACTGGGCTGAAACTAATCTCAGACCTTGAGCCGCCGGGTGCTGCGAGGGGTCCTCAATAACCAGTTCGTAACGCCTCCGGCCGCGGCGGTGATTGAGACCGAAAAGAACCGGGGCCCTGGTCTTTCGAGCCAAGATATCCAGAGATTTATCCAGTCCCATTTCAAGGCCGAGGAAATTGATTTTTTTATTTTTATAAGGATGCCACATGTCGATTTCATCGCATTGTGTCACCAGGATTCGCCCTTCCTTGAGATGCTGGGTCGCGGGAAAAAAGACAGTCTCTGACTTCGGGTCCAGCAGCTTGATTCCGACCCTGGCCGCACGCTGGTCCAGTATTTCACGCAGCGCCTTGGAGTTGCAGTGCACCATGGCCGTAACCTGGTAGCCCTGAAATGACAAAAATGCCGGGAGGTATTCCACCGCGCCGTAGTGCCCGGTGACCATGATAACCCCGCGGCCTTTATCTAAAGTCCGGTTCAAGGTTTCAAGACCGCTGATTTTCCCTCTTCGCTCCAAGTCCTGCTTCACGCGGTCGTAAGGCGGAAAGGCGAGATAGAGCTTTTCATGGTAATGGTCGATAATGCCTTTTCGAGTGCGCTTCCAATAATTTTTGGCTCCGTTTGGAATTTCCTTATTCTCCAGACAAAATTCCAGAGCTTTTTTTATGGCCCTGCGCTCATCAGGAGCCAACATGAAATATAAGGTTCCGAAAAGGCCGAGATAAAACCGGCTTAACGGGTGAGGGAGGTGGCCGAACATCATCGTAATCAACGGTGACTGTAAAAAACGGCTCAACCGCTTATCTTTGGAGGCGTTGACGGGCTGATGTTCATGACGCCGATTCATGGGTGATTCCTTTTCTATTTTCAGGGTGAACGGGCAGGGCGTCTTAAAGTCATTTCAAAAGTTGTCCGGTTATGCACCTTATATCTTCCATATCGGCCATTAGCCTGATGTTGTTAAATAATTCGAGCAAGTTCCGTTCCATCTTTATATGTAATGGTTTTTTGACGCTTAATAAATTAAAATGCACAGGGTTTATCGAAAATATAATTGTAATTTCAATATATTAAATAAAAAAATATAATATGCGTTTATGCGTAGTCTCAGGTATGTGAAACGATGTTGAGTCAATAAAAACCCTGATCGTCAATATTTTGGCATATACGGCAGGTTATTTTTGCCGGCTGAGGATGCAAAAAAATCTGAGAAACCGGGGGAGACTCTCACGCCTTGCGGGCGCGCTCTTTCCACGATGCCGGGATGACGGGCGGCCCAGACAACTTTGTTGTCTGGGTGCGCCAGCACAGGAGGTTTTGCAAAAGAGTTGCGCTGATCTAAAGTTCCCAGATGATTGAGCGATTGATATATGACCGGGAAGGACAGTTTGTAGGCGGGGTAGAGCGGAGTGAAACCCAGCATTTTCTCCTCGTTCCAGGGCTCTGCCCTGGAATGGGCAGATTGATTCGAGGCTCTGCCTCGATACCTTTTCTGCATCATGGCACGAAGCCGAACCAAGGATACCGGGTTCGGGGGGAAGGCTTTCACCCAAAAGCCATCACGGATGAGACCATATTGCGTCGGGAAATAGGATACATTCACAATAACCCGGTTCGCAGAGGGTATGTTGACATTCCAAAACATTGGAGATATCGAGCGCACGGCAATACAAGGGAAGCCATGGTGTGGTTCCCATTGAAATTATTGTATAAAGGGCTGTGTTGAGGCAGAGCCTCAAGTCGTTTTACCGTTCCAGGGCAGAGCCCTGGAACGAGAAAATAAATCAGTTGGGGTGCACATGGACTTTCCATGATAAATCTCTTGCGGCTTCGCCGCCCAGACAA
>CAZVRN010000091.1:0-9724 GCA_964629485.1 uncultured Thermodesulfobacteriota bacterium
TGGCGGCCTTCTGATACAGCGACCGATGTCACGGCCGAACTTTCAGCCATCCAGCGGTCGGGCGCCCACATCATCTTCACTGTTTTTTCGGCTTCGGTCGGGGTTACCTTTGCCAAACAGGCCGGTGAACTCAAGATACCGGCGGTTATGGTTGGAATTAATGTCGAGGCTCAAAAAGACGGTTTTTGGAAAGCAGCGGATGGCAAGGGCAATTATGTAATGACCATGAATACGTACGTGCGGGGTGTTGAGGTTAATGAACTGACCAAACCTTTTGTCGAGGGATACATAAAAAGGTTTGGCGAAACTCCGACCTATACCGCAGACACCTATGCCGCCATTAAATTCATCCTGGTCCCGGCCGTTGAGAGAGCTGGCACTCTCAAGGCGGATAAAGTTGTGGCCGAACTTGAAAAGACGAACCAGTTGGTGCCTTCCGGGCGAATCAAGTTCACCCCGGACCATGACCTGACCTGGGGCCCGGGTTACCTGACAAGCCTGGGCGTGCAGTGGCAGGACGGTCAGCTTAAGGCGGTCTGGCCCATGAACTGGCAGGGCATTACTTATAAGGGCGTTGTTCCCTATAAGATACCGCCTTGGATGGTAAAGAAATATAAAAAATAAGTAAACAAGGCTGTCTCGCCCCTTCATAAATCAAGTTTGTCAACCAGAAGGGGCGAGTTGTAATTTATTAAGCGACAAACAAAGAAGCGAGACTTCTTAAGAACCGGTAATTTTGTTGAAATCGCAAAAGATGACAATGAATTCAGCTAAAAGACAAAGTTCTTAGGGGGTCTCGAAACAAGGATACACCGAGGTTGTATGGTCATAGATATCATCATTAGCACCTTGATCAACGGGAGCGTTTACGCTCTCTTGGCTATCGGCTTTTCGTTAATCTTCGGCGTGGCTCGCATTGTGAACATTGCCCACACCGCCTTTTACATGGTGGCCGCTTTCTGCATTTATTACGTCAGCCACAACCTCGGCCTTAATTCGGCTTGGGGCATGTTGGCGGCGGTTATCATAGTGCCTGCCATAGGCCTTCTCTGTTACAAGTTCATAATAGATCCTATTCGCGAGCATGAAGCGGCGGTCTTAATCGCCACCATTGCCTTGGCCATGATTCTGCAGGAAGTCATGCTTCTTCTTTTCGGGGCCGAGTTTACGAGCGTGCCGGCTCTGGTTACTGGATATATCCGGTTTCTCGGGGTAAAGATCTCCTACCAGCAGCTACTGACCATCGGCGTGGTTCTGCTGGTCATGCTTGGCACTTGGATCTTCCTTATGAAGACCAAGGTGGGGCTGGCTATTCGAACCACGGCCCAGGATAGGGAAGTGGCCAACCTGATGGGCATGAACGTGGGCCGGATGGCCATGATCACCATGGGTGTTTCCGTTGGACTGGCCGCCATTACCGGTGCGGTGGTCATACCGCTCAAGGTGCTTTATCCCCACATGTGGATGCATCCCCTGATCATGATGATGGCTGTCGTTGTGCTGGGCGGGTTAGGCAGCATAAAGGGAAGCTTCGTGGGAGCGTACATCCTTGGATTTACGGAATCCACGGTAGTCTTTCTGATCCCCATGGGCTCATTTTTAAAGGGCTCCGTGGCCTTGTCCATCATGATTTTGGTGCTGTTGATCCGGCCGGAAGGCCTCTTCGGTGTCGCATTTGAAGAAGAGAGATAGATATGGGTTTAATCGGCTTTTATTTAAGAAAAATATATACCATATTCAGGGGCGAGGTGCTTGTCCTCCCCAGCCGCATAGTGGTTTTACTGTTTTTCCTGACCCTTCTTTTTCTGCCTGTTGTGACCAGGGACCCCTACCTGCTGCGCATTCTGATTCTGACCAATATCTTTGCCATCCTGGCCGCCAGTTGGGACCTCCTCTCCGGTTTTACCGGCCAGATGAATTTCGGCCACGCACTTTTTTTTGGAGTCTCGGCTTACACCGCGGCTCTTTTGAACCTGCACCTGCACCTCCCCGCGTGGGGCACTATTCCCCTCGGAGCGTTGACCGCGGTCTTGGCCGGTTTAATCATCGGCATCCCCTGCCTCAGGCTCAGAGGCACTTACCTGGCCCTGACCACCCTGGCTTTCCCCATTATCTTGATGGGGCTTGTCTTTGCCATCCCGAGTGTAACCGGCGGAGAAATAGGCATATCCGGCTTGAGCCGTCTTTCCGGGTCCAAGGTGACTGATTATTACATCACGACCATTTTAATGCTCGGCCTGTGCAGCTTAATGTGGAAAATAACCGACTCGAACTCGGGTATTATTTTTCACGCCATCCGCGAGGACGAGATCGCGGTTCGGGCCGCGGGCATCAATACGACCCGCTATAAGCTTCTGGCTTTTTGCCTCAGCGGTTTTTTCGCCGGGATATCCGGCGGGCTTTACGCGCACTTTATGAGGATTGTCGGACCCTCGACCCTTGAAGTCTCCATGTCTTTCCAGGTTGTCATCTGGGCGGTCTTCGGCGGGATTGTGACCATATACGGCCCTGTCGGAGCGGTTTTCATTCTGGTCCCTCTGCTCGAGTTCTTTCGTTTCTGGCCCCAGGGGCGGATGCTGATGTTCGCGGTGGTCGTTCTGCTGATTCTTCTTTATATGCCGCAGGGTCTTTTGCCCTGGCTGCGCGACAAGGTGGAAAAAGAATGCCCCCGTTGTAAGATCAGAAACGTGGCCACCCGCAGCACGTGCCGTATTTGTGCGGCTTCCCTGGATTAGCGGAAGATGGCTTTCAATAATTATCATACTATGGAAAAGGAATAGTTAAGGTGGACGCTAAGGAATTTTACATGGCCAAACCCTGGCTGAAGTTTTATCCGGCAGGAGTCTCGGAAGAGGTCGAAGTGCCTGAAATCTCGGTGCCTGAGATGTTTGACCAGATGTCGGAAAAGTATAGCGGCAAAACCGCTTTGATCTTTTACGGGAAAAAAATAAGTTACCGGAACCTGCGCGAAATGATCGACCGTTTCGCCACCGCTCTGGCCGACCTGGGAGTGGGCAAGGGAGACACGGTGGCCCTTTATCTTCTTAATTGCCCCCAGTACATCATCGCCTACTTCGGGGCGCTTAAAGTCGGAGCCAAGGTCACACCCATCAGTCCGGTCTACACCAGCAAGGAAGTGATGCATCAACTCGAAGATAGTGATGCCAAGACGGTTATTTGTGAGGATATTCTTTACGACAACGTTGAAGAATCCGGGGCAGTGCTCGATAACGTAATCCTGAGCCATATCGCGGATTTTTTGCCTTCCCTGAAAAAAATGTTCGGGAAAAGCATCATGAGCCGCGTTTATCGTGACATGGATGTCCCCAGCCCCGAAAAGATTAAACAGGCCGGTCTTAAGCAGTTTATGGAACTGCTCAAGAAGTATCCGCCCAAGCCTCCTGAAGTTAAAATAGATCCTGATAAGGATATTGCCGCGCTGCCTTATACCGGCGGAACCACCGGCCTGCCCAAGGCCGCGATTCTGACCCATAAAAACATAGTCTCCCTGCGAACCCAGACGGTTTCCTTCTGGCCGTTTTTCCAGGAAGGCAAGGAAACGGCTATCGCCTTTCTGCCTTTCTTTCATATCTACGGCCAGGTGGTGCTCATGCTCACCGGTCTCACCCAGGGCTACACCATCGTCTTGTTCACCACGCCGGACCTGGACGAAATCCTTTCAGCCGTGGAACGATACCGGGCTTCCGCTTTTTACGGGGTGCCGACCCTTTACGAAGCCCTCAAGGAATATGATAAGACCGACCGGGTCAACTGGAAGAGATTCAAGATGATCGTATGCGGCGCCGATACCTTGCATGAATCCACGGTTAAGGACTGGGAAAGACGCACGGGCACTAAGATTTTAGAAGGCTATGGCATGACCGAAACCACGGCCGTCAGCCATGGCAGCCCCTTTGACCGCCCCAAAACCGGATCGTTCGGAGTACCCATCCCTGGCGTGAAAGCCGCTATCGTGGAGGTGGATGGCAATGGCTTTGTACCGGTCGGGGAGGTGGGCGAGTTAATCCTGAACGGACCAAATATAATGCAGGGCTACTGGAAAAGGCCCAAGGAGACCGCGGAGTCGATCATCGAGATTGATGGCGAAAAATGGCTGCGCACCGGTGACCTGGTCCGTATGGATGAAGAAGGGTATTTTCACTTCTTTGACCGCAAGCGTGACTTGATCAAGTATAAAGGCTATTCGGTTTTCGCCCGGCACGTGGAAGAGGTGCTCTACATGCATCCACAGATCAAGGCGGCCGGCGTGGTCGGCGTGCCCGACCCCAAGGTCGGACAGGTCATTAAAGCTTATGTGGTCCTCCAGAGCGAGGCTCGGGGCAAGATTTCCGAGGAGGAAATTATTGAGTTCTGTAAAAAGAACCTGGCTCATTACAAGATTCCCAGGATAATTGAGTTTAGGGGAGAACTCCCCAAAACAGACGTGGGCAAGGTCTCGCGGCGTGAGCTCAGGGAAGAATCGGAGGAAGGTTGAGATGAGCTCCTCTTTCCTGGAAATCAACAGCTTAAAGAAAGGCTTCGGAGGACTGCAGGCTATCAAAAATGTCAGTTTCAGCCTCGGCCGGGATGAAATAATCGGTCTCATCGGCCCTAACGGCGCCGGAAAGACCACTCTCCTGAGAATGGTCATGGGCATACTCAAACCCGATTCCGGAACCATCAGGTTCAAGGGGAAAAAGATTAACGGGCTTAAGACCTGGAATATCGTGAACCTGGGAATAGCAGGCACCTTTCAAAACATGAGGCCCTTCCGCCGCCTCCCCATTATCGCCAACGTCATGGTCGCCTGTCTTTCGCCGCGGGCCATGAAGCGGGGAGAATGGGTCAAGAGGGTAGAGTCCAAGGCCATGGACGCGCTCGAGTTTGCTGGCATTTCGGACATGGCCCTGGAAGACGCATCGACCCTTTCACAGGGCGATCTCAAACGGCTCGAGGTGGCCAGGGCCGTGGCCACGGAACCGGAATTGCTCCTTCTGGATGAACCCTTCGGGGGGCTCAGTCCCGCCGAAACGGAACTTATGGGTAAATCCGTCAAAAGACTTCATAAAGGTGGCCGCTTCGGCCGTCTGCACAGCGAAGGACCGGCCATGATCATTATCGAGCACAAGCTTCAGCAACTCATGAAGATTGTCGAACGGATTATCGTACTGAACTACGGGGAGATTATCGCGGACGGGACGCCTGAAGAAATCGTTAAAAACAAAGATGTCATCAGGTCTTACCTGGGCGAAGGAGGCGTCTGAAATTGCTGCTTGAAGTTTCCAACCTGACCGTCAATTATGATAAGGCCATGATTATCAACGACCTGAGCATGCATGTTGATGCCGGTGAACTGGTCAGCCTGGTGGGGCCGAACGGGGCGGGTAAAACCACCCTCCTGAGGGCGATCACCGGTCTTGTGGCCTGGGAGAGGGAGATTAAACGCAGGTCGGTCGGAGAAGATGTGACCATTGAAGGTATCGTGAAGTTTAACGGGGAAAGGATAGATCGGATTCCGGCCCACCAAATTGTGGCCCGGGGATTGATTCATTGCCCGGAGAGGAGACGTCCGTTCCGCGAGATGTCCACCCGGGACAACCTGCTTGCCGGCGCTTATCTTCTTAAGGATAAAAAGGAAATAAAGGAAAACCTGGAAAAGGTGTATCAGCTTTTTCCTGTCCTCAAAGAGCGGGCCAAACAGATTTCAGGCACCCTGTCCGGCGGCGAGCAGCAGATGCTGGCTATCGGCCGGGCTCTCATGTTCCGGCCCAAGTTGCTCTGCATTGATGAACCCTCGACCGGCCTTGCCCCCATGATACGCCAGGAGGTTTTTGACCGCATCGCCGATATCCGCGCTCTTGATATTACCGTCCTTTTGGTGGAACAGGAAGTCAGCGCGGTTTTCAAGATGGCCACGCGGAATTACGTTCTCTCCTCGGGCAAGATAATTGCCGAGGGAACGGGCCGGGAACTGCTCGAGAATGAAATCATTCGCAAAACTTACCTCGGCCTTTAGCCCTGAACCCTGGGCCGCTCTGTAACGCTTAAGCCGATTCCTTGCAAATGGTGATTTCAGCTCCCTGAAATCAAACCGGCCCGGTTTGATTTTCACCTTTCAAAGGTTCAATAAAATAATTGGTTTTTATGACGTCGCAAACATGAATTTACAAAGGGAAACACTGGACAAGGCCCCCGGGGTTATGTATTCTTCCATGACAAATGGTTTTTTTACAAAGGGGTTCGAACGATATTATCAACTGGTTCTTGTAAGATAAGGCTAAGCTAAAGGAGGCGTGTATGAGTAAAGATATTGAAGCCATGTTTTCACTGAAAGGTAAAACAGCTCTTATAGCCGGAGCGAGCCGGGGCATCGGCGAGGAGATGGCCAGGATTTTTTCCGTGGCCGGGGCGAAACTGGTTATAAGCAGCCGCAGGCCTGATGGCATAGTTGAGGCCGCCGAAAGAATCCGCAGTGCGACCGGCGGTGAAGTGCTGGCCGTACCGGCCAGTATTTCCTCGGCGGAAGATCGAAAAAAATTGGTTGACGAGGCCTTGAAATGGGCCGGGAGCATTGATATTCTGGCCAATAACGCCGGGACCAACCCGGCTTGGGGTCCCCTGGAAGACGTACAGGAATCGGCTTGGGACAAAATTTTCGAAGTAAACCTGAAAGGTCCCTTCATGCTTTCCCAGCTTGTCTTTCACGCCTGGATGAAAGACCACGGCGGTTCCATCCTCAACACCGCCTCAGTCGGCGGCTTTTCCACCTCGACAGGCACCAATATCTATAATGTCACCAAGGCGGCCCTGGTTCATTTGACCAAGTGCATGGCCAGTGAATGGGGCCGGTACAATATCCGGGTCAACGCTATTGCTCCGGGCTTGATAAAAACCAGACTCAGCCAGGCGCTTTGGGATCGTCCCGAAAGCGATCAGGCCGCGGCGAACTGGCCGGTTTCCCGGCTTGGCACGGTGGAAGACCTGGCCGGGATATGCCTGCTTTTAGTCTCAGAAGCCGGCGCGTTCATTTCGGGTCAAACTTATATCGTTGACGGAGGGGCTTCGGTAGTTTAGCTCATCAGCCAGTTTGCCCGCTGTCCCCCTTTCTTTGGGGTCAAAATCAACCGGGCTGACAAAGGGGCCGCTTCGGGACGGCCGGGCGAAAAGCAGGAGGCGTATTGTGCCTTTTGAAAAGCAGATGGAGGAACTCGAACGCCGGAAAAAACGGGCACTCGAAATGGGCGGCCCGGAAAAGGTGGCGCGCCATCATGCCAAGGGAAAACTCACGGCCCGCGAAAGAATTGACAGGCTCCTGGATCCCGGCTCCTTCCAGGAAGTCGGGATGCTCAATCATTCGGATATTCCAGGCATGGAGGCCAAAACCCCGGCCGACAGCAAGGTCTCGGGTTACGGCCGGATCGAAGGCCGCGAGGTAGTCATTGTCTCCAACGATTTCACCACGCTGGCGGCCACTTCGAGCCGCGTGGCCGCGCGCAAGGAGGGGGAGCTCAAAATGGTTTCGGTCCGCCGGGGACTCCCTCTGATATACCTTGGCGAATCAGGCGGGGCGCGCATGCCGGACATCATGGGGGCGCAGGGTCTGGCCTCCTTCGGCGGCGGCGGGTTTGATTCCTTTCTCATGGCCATGAGTCGTGTCCGGGAGACGCCCATGCTTAGCGCGATCATGGGGGAGTGCTACGGCATGCCCACCTGGATGGCCTGTCTGGCCGATTTTGTGGTTCAGGTCAAGGGAAGCGCCATGGGGGTGTCCGGCCCCAGGGTCTTGAGCGGGGCCATCAGCGAGGAAATAACCGACGAAGAGCTGGGCGGCTGGAAGGTTCATGCCAGGATCACCGGCATGACCGATGCCGTGGCTGAAGATGACGAGGATTGTTTACGGCTTTTGAAAAAATTTCTCGGCTACATGCCTTCCCATTGCGGCGAACTTCCGCCCCGGGCCCCTGTCCCGGACGGAGCAGGCGGAGAAATGGACCACATCCTGGACTATCTCCCCGAGAAAAGGAACCGGGTTTACGACATGGAGCGGCTGCTAAACTGCATCATAGACCCGGGCAGCCTGTTCGCCCTGAAACCGCGCTTCGGGAAAATGGTCATTACGGCCCTGGCCCGGGTCGCCGGGAGGGTCGTGGGACTGGTGGCCAATCAGCCCAGGTTTAACGCCGGAGCCATGGACACCGATGGCATTGATAAGGTTATCAGCTTCTTGTGCCTGTGCGATTCCTTCAATATCCCCCTCATATTTTTTCACGATATACCAGGCTTCCTGGTGGGCAAAGAAGCCGAACGTAAACGCGTAGCCGCCAGAGTTATGAATTATATGAACGCTCTGGGCTTGATCACCGTTCCCAAAATTTCTATAATTGTCCGCAAAAGCTATGGCATGGCCTTCTGGAACATGTGCGGCTCCGGATGCGCCGCTGATTTCCTGGTGGCCTGGCCCACGGCTGAAATGAGCTTTGTTGATCCTGAAATTGCGGCGAACGTGGTCTTCGGAAACAAGAACATGGAATCCGCCGAGCGCCGGGATGAACGGGAGAACATGATTCAGCAGATGGTCAAGGACGCTTCACCGTATGGCGCTGCGGGCTTGCACTATATTCAGGATGTCATCGACCCTCGGGAAACACGGAATTTCATTATTCGGGCTCTTGAAATAACTCAGGACACCCGAACCGCAGGGATCGGGGAGCACCGGCTGGCCAACTGGCCGACCAAATTTTAATTTAAGCTTATATATTTTCCTAAGAAGGAGGTACTAGTATGAGAGATGTAGTAATTGCAGGATATCTGAGGACAGCGCAATCTCGATCCCGGCCGAGAGACCCGGGCAGGGATTGGCTGCACAAAATGAGGGCCGATGATTTGCTGGCAAAGCTGCTTCCGGAACTCTTAAAAAGAGCGGGTGTTGAACCCAAGGAGCTTGATGACTTTCTCGTCGGTTCTGCAATGGGAGTCAGCGAAAATTGGACTTACGGCGGGCGAATCCCTGTTTTTCTGGCCAATTTTCCTGAAACTGTTCCGGCGAAATTCGTTGATCAGCAGTGCGGCTCTGCCATGGCCGCGGCTCATATCGGGTACATGGAGATCGCCACTGGCAACGCGGACATTGTCGCCACGGGTGGCGTCGAGCATATGACCCGCGTACCCATGGGAGGCGGCGGAGACGCCATCAAGCCCAACATGGGCCTGTTTACAAATGAAGAATATAAACACTGGGATATAGCGACCGCCATGAACATGGGCCTTACGGCGGAAAAACTTTTTAAGCAGTCCGGTAAATTCACCAAGGAAGACATGGATAAGTGGGCCGTGCGCTCACACCATCTCGCTGCGGAAGCTCAGGAAGCCGGTTTTTTTGATGGTGAGATTCTGCCCATTGAAGCCGAGCAGGCGGACGGAAGCATAATGACTGTGGATAGAGATCAGGCTGTCCGCCCTGATACCAACCTGGAAGCCCTGGCCGGTCTCAAACCGGCTTATGTCGAAAACGGCGTAATCACGGCCGGTGTATCTTCGCCTTTGAACGCAGGGGCTACATCCCTGCTGCTTATGTCCAAGGAGACAGCCAAGGCCAAAGGCATCAAACCGCTGGCCACCATCCGGTCAATAGGCTTTGCCGGAGTTGATCCCACTGTCATGGGTGTCGGGCCTGTTCCGGCCAGCAAAAAAGCATTGAAGATGGCCGGTCTTGAAGTCAAGGACA
>CAZVRN010000092.1:0-9710 GCA_964629485.1 uncultured Thermodesulfobacteriota bacterium
GATGAGGTAAAGGATTGCGGCGACAAGAAAGCTGGGAATGGCTCCCCCGACCTGCCAGTCTCTCCCGAATTTAAAGGCCACGGCTCCGACAGCCCAGCAGACGACGGCCGTAATATTGAATCCGCCGGTGTACCAGTATGATGATCCCTGTTTGAAGAGTTCGCCGGGAAGGATGGTTTGCCTTCGGGTCATAAAATAATCCGCCAGGACGACGCCGAAGAGGGGGCAGAAGACAAAGCCGATGATTTCCAGGAAATGGGCGTAAGTCTCGGGGTACTCCCCGAAAACAAGGGCGATGACCGTGCCCAAAACGCCGGCGCAGATGACGCCTTTTTTTTCACCGAACTTCGGCAGGATGTTCAAGGCCGAGACCGAGGCGGAGTATATATCCAGAAAGGTAGTGGTGAATGTGGAAAAAAGCACGATGATCATGGCGGGCACGACCAGGCCGAAGGAAGCCATCAGTTCCAGGACCATTGATTCGGGCGTGGGTGACCGGGTGGCCAGAGCGGCGCTCAGCCCGATAAGATACATCCAGGAGCTGACAATAAAGTAGCCGAGCCAGGTCCCCCAGAAACTGCCTCTGTCGCTTTTGGCCTGCCGGGAGTAATCGGAGACCAGGGGCAGCCAGGAGATAGGCATGATGATAACGTAATCAAGGCCCAGCATAAATTTGAGGTCACCGGTCGGCCTGGCCGCAAGCAGGCGGGTGATCCCGTATTCCCTGAATACAATGTAGGTCATGAGGACGCACAACATGACCAGGGCCGTGATGGCGATGCGGTGCAGCCATTTCCAGTACTTGTACCCCACCAGGGCCCAGAGGGTCGTGAAGACCCCGAGTATCAGTATCCAGAACTTGGGCGTGAAAAAGGAAGATTCCCTGGTAAAGGTCGCGGCCGCCTGTCCGCCGATCCAGACCATGACCGCGGTCCATCCGATGAGTTGGAAGATGTTGAGTAAGGCGGGTATGTAAGAACCGCGGAGGCCAAAGGCGGGCCTGGTGCTGACCATGGTCGGTATGCCCCACCGGCTGCCGATGAGGCCCCCTAAAGCCAGGGGCGTGTTTCCGATAACATGGCCCAGGATGATGACCACAAACCCGGTCACGTAACCCAAAGGCACCAGTATGCCTCCGGCCCATATTTCAGCCAGGGAAACTGCTGCCCCGGCCCATAAAAGAAAGAAATCAAACCCGTGAAGCGTTCTTTGATTTTCCGGGACAGGTTCAATACCGCTCATGATTTTCCCCCTCTTATTTGCGCTGGAGGATAAAAGCCGAAACCCTCTCAGCGGCTGATTGCAATAGTTGAAAATTTATTTCCCTAAAGCCTGGCCTTGATTTCCTCGGCGGCCTTTCGGCCTGAAAGCATCATTCCACCGAAGACAGGGCCCATGCGGTACGAACCGAAGGTGGCGTTGGCCGACATGCCGCACACGAAAACCCCGGGAAAGGCTTCTCTTGTGTTGGCCAGGGTGTCGGTTTCAGCCGCGTCAGCCCACATGGACTTCTCGCCTTCAATCCGCCCTGATTCGGTCAGAAGCTTGGCGTCCACCTTTCTTTGAATGACTTTCATGATCTCCACCGGGTGGCCGGTGGCCTCAATAACATACTCGGCCCGGATCGTGAGGGGGTCCACGTGCAGGCCGGCCATCTCGACGGCGGACCAGTTAATAACCAGGCCGGTTACGCGGTCTTTACGTATCATGACATCTTCCACTGAGACCAGGTTGAAAATCCTGGCCCCGGCCTTGACGGCCTTTGATGTCATTGTTGAAACGCACTCTATGGAATCGGCCGTATAGTAATCATTCCGGTATGGTTTTGTGGCAATGCCCAGTTCTTCCAGTATCGGCCTCGCCTCTTCCTGCACCACGATCTCGTTAAACATCATGCCGCCGCCCCACATGCCTCCGCCTATGGACAGCTTGCGCTCAAAAACAGCGACCTTCCTTCCCGCCTCAGCCAGATAATAGGCGGCGACCAGGCCGGCAGGCCCGGCCCCGGCCACGGCCACATCCAGCTCAAGGCAGTCGATAAGCTTCTCGGTGTAGCGTTCAATAATGGCCCTTGAAATAACGATCTCGTCCAGATTCATGTTCTTTGCCTCCTTAAAATATGTGTTTTTTTCAGGCCGTGACGGCCTGGTTCGTCAGGAGGGGTTCGCGGAGACCAAAAAAATACCGTTTTCCGTAACTGGAAAACGGCACGCCGGTTAATACGGGACAGAGACCCTCTAAGAGTGCTTACCCGTATCGCTTCTATTTGCGCCGCTTCCCTACGCTGGTATTATCCAGGTCAGGTTCAAAGGGTTCCCGGGCTGAACCCGGGTTCTCAGTAAACCTCCCCCAGCGACAATTTGAGCGTACCATTTTCAGCCGGAAAAGTAAAGGTGTTTGCCGGGAGAATTAATCAAGGATTATATCTTGGCTTTTACCAGGCGGCGGGTATTTCAAGGGCTTAAAATTGACATACGCCTCAGGACTGATTAATATGCTTGACAAAACGGTAAGCATCCCGGCCACAAAAGCACCACCGGAGAATTAACGGTTTTAAGGAAAAAATAAAGGCGCGCGGAACCGGTGCGTACCAGAGGGTGACGCCCTTGCCGGAAGTACTCACGTTTTGCCGCAGGAAGCATGATTATGAATGAAGACAAGCTTTACAGGAAAATAACGAACGCCTGGTGCATGTATGACTGGGCCAATTCGGCCTTTGCCACGACGATCATGGCGGCCGTCTTTCCGCCGTTTTACCGGTCCCTTGTCACCTCGGCCGGTATGGCTGAAAACACGGCCACGGCTTACTGGGGCTACACCGCCTCGATCGCTCTGCTGATCGTCGCCCTCTTCGCGCCTGTACTCGGGGCCGTGGCCGACTATACCGGCGGGAAAAAACGGTATATCGCTTTTTTTGCCGGGCTGGGGGTACTCTGCACGGCGGCCTTTGTATACATCGGCACAGACACCTGGCTGCTGGCCTCGATTCTTTTTATCGGCGGAAACGTCGGTTTCGCCGGGGCCAATATTTTTTACGAATCCCTCCTGCCGCATATAGCCGTCAGGGGCGACATCGACCAGGTTTCAACGCGGGGGTACGCGCTGGGGTACGTGGGCGGCGGTGTCCTGCTGGTGCTCAACGTCATGTGGATCATGAAACCCGGCTGGTTTGGCATGCCTGATACCGGCTTTGCCCTGAGGGCCTCTTTTTTCAGCGTGGCGGTCTGGTGGGCCCTTTTTTCCATCCCTCTTTTCAGGCGCGTGCCTGAACCGCCCGCGCTCAGGGAGAGACGGCCGGGACTCAACCCGGTGAGGCAAGGGTTTTCACAACTCGCTTCCACCTTTCGCGAAATCAGGCAATACAGGCAGCTTCTCATTTTTCTGATCGCCTTCTGGATTTATAACGACGGAATCGGCACTATCATCAAAATGGCCACCGCCTATGGCAGTGAAATCGGCATCGGCATGACCGACCTGATCATCGCCTTAATCATTACCCAGTTCGTCGGCATCCCCTTCACCTTTCTTTTCGGGTCCGTAGCCAAAAGGCTCGGGGCCAAGAGGTCCATATATCTCGCCCTGGGCGTCTACACCGCCATCAGCGTGGGCGGCTACTTTATGACTTCGGCCTTCCATTTCTATATCCTCGCCTTCCTGGTTGGAACGGTCCAGGGAGGCAGCCAGGGGCTCAGCAGGTCTCTTTACGGGGCCATGGTGCCCAGGCACATGGCCGCCGAGTTTTTCGGTTTTTTCAGCACAAGTTCCAAGTTCGCCGGAATCGCCGGACCGCTCCTCTTCGCCCTGCTCAGCCAAATCGCCGGGCAGAGCCGTTTGAGTATTATCGCCCTGGTCGTATTTTTTATCGTGGGCGCTGTTCTGCTTTCGCGGGTGGACGTAAAGGAAGGCATTCGAGTTGCGCGGGAGGCTGAGGTAAAGGCCGAGGCCCGTTAGGATTCATGTTTTAAATTCGCGTTGGAGGGGTGTTTGCTTTTTAGTTATGAGTTTGATAAAAAAAACTTGGTCATTTTTTGAACAGCTAACGGCCGGAGGCCTTTCAGGGACAGGTAATTTTAAGATAGTTTCTAACAATATTTTGAAAACTTAAACCTGAGACTGAGTTTGCTCAAAGGACGAAGCTCTTAAGAGGTCTCTAAGAGGTTTTGGCCCAGGATATTATCAGCCAGACGAGGAGAACCAGATGGCGTCCAGTATCATTGAACAGCTTGATCCAATCTTCAAACCAAAATCTTTCGCCGTTATCGGGGCGAGCCGGAACCCGGCCAAGTGGGGCGGCAGGGTTCTTACCCAGGCGCTTTATTCCAATTTCAGGGGAAGTATCTACCCGGTAAATCCAAAAGAAAAAGAAATTTTCGGGCTCAAGACCTATGCCAGCGTTCTTGATATACCCGGGGAAGTCGATATGGCGGTTTTTACCGTGCCCGCGGTCCATATGCCCAAGGTCATGGAAGAATGCGTAAAAAAGGGGATCAAGGGCGGGGTCATGATTTCGGCTGATTTCGCTGAAACAGGACCGAAGGGGAAAGCCCTTCAGGATGAAACCGTCCGTATCGCCCGCGCAGGCGGTTTGCGTTTCGTCGGCCCCAACGGAAACGGGATATGGACTTCGGCCGTGGGCTTGAACATCTCCCCGATCCCTACACCTGCCCCCGGCCCCCTTGCCTTTATCAGCCAGAGCGGCACCTTCATGGGGGTGGTGGCCAGAGGGGCCGCCAGCAAGGGCATCGGCCTGAGCAAGTTTATCAGCATCGGCAACCAGGCCGACCTGACAGCCCCGGATTATCTCGAGTATCTCGCCCGGGATGAGGACACCGCGGTCATCGCCGTTTATATCGAAGGTTTTAAGGACGGCCGCCGTTTTTTTCAAACGGCCCGGAAAATGTCCAAAATCAAACCCATCCTTATTTTCAAGGGAGGCACCTCCAGCTCGGGGGCCAGGGCCACCCTGTCGCACACCGCCTCCATCGCCGGCGCGAACGAGACCTTCGAGGCCATGTGCAGACAGGCCGGACTGATCAGGGTTTTTGAACTCGAACACCTCTTTGTCATGGCCGAGGCCCTCTTCAGCCAGCCCTTGCCCAGGGGGAATCGAATCGCTGTCGTGGGTACCGGCGGCCAGGGGGTCACCACTGTTGATTTCCTGTCTTCAATGGGGCTTCGCGTCCCGGAGTTCAAAGAGGAAGATAAGTACGAATTAAAGGCGGTCATGCCGCCCCACGCTCCTGTGCCCAACAACCCGGTGGATTTCGCCGCCGGGGAGATGGAGGCCATGGAGGAGGTGCACGTGACGGAAATGCTGGCCGCGCTTGACTACATTGACGGAATCATCACCAGCCTGCCCCTGGACCGGAGTTACAAGAAATTATCAATAGCAGACCGGAAGAAGGCCATGATTACGGCGGCGGACGCTTTTGGAAAGATTCCCGAAAAATACGGCAAACCGATTATCGCCCAGAAGTGGTGGGTGCCCGAGACCATTCTTGATATTGTGCAGAGCGCCAAAATTCCCATGTTCGAGTCATCAGCCGACTGCGCCCGCGCCATGTACGCTCTGGTGAAGTACGCCGAGATTAAAAGCAGGCCGTAATTCCCGGGGAAAGACGCGGCGGGAGACCTCTTAAGGAGTTCGTCCTTTAGCCGAACTCATTGTTAAACTTCCGCGGTTTCAACAAAATCGTTCATTTTGCAGAAGTCTTAATTCATTAATTATACCAGTCGATTAACCTGCTGAAAGCCAGAGTTTCATTTCAGGCTTGACAATTCGGTGCAAAAAAAGCAAATTTATACGTTCGTGATGCATGTAAATTAACTGTGGAAGCGAAGCTTCGCCTGGAGATCAATTGGTCTCTGTCCACCAGACAACATAATACAGGAGGGGATTGAATGCCATACCGTGATCTTGATTTCACTTTAACAGATGAAGAAAAATCAATAAGAGACACCATCAGGAAGTTCGGCGCCGAAGTGATGCGGCCGGCCGGTATCGAACTGGACAAACTGGCCGACCCGGCAGATGTTATTGCCGAGGGGTCAGTTTTATGGGATGTATTTAAGAAATACCGTGAATTGGATTTTCACAAGCGCAACCTGCCAAAGGCCGTGGGCGGGATGGCCGAAGAGGTGAGTCCCATGGCCTCTTTTTTAATCGGGGAGGAAATGGGCTACGCCGACGCCGGCCTGGCCATCAGCCTGGGTGTCAGCAGCATGCCTTTTGCCTATTGTGCCTTGTCTCCTGATCCCGAGCTTAAAAGCTGGGCCATGGACTTTGCCGAAGATTACGACTGCAAGATGATCGGATGCTGGGCCATCACCGAGCCCGATCATGGCGGTGACTGGTCGCTCGGCGGCGATGACCCGAAATGCGGCCCCTCTGTAAAGGCGGTCTTAAAGGGAGACGAATATATCATCAACGGTCAGAAAGCAGCCTGGGTCAGCAATGGCACCATTGCCACCCACGCGGTGCTCCACGTCTCCCTGGACCCCTCCAGGGGCATGTACGGGCAGGGCATCGCCATCATTCGGTTGGACCTTCCGGGAATCTCAAAGGGCGCGCCTCTGAACAAGATCGGCCAGCGTGCTTTGAACCAGGGTGAAATCTTTTTCGAGGAAGTCAAAATCCCCAAGAACTGGATGGTCCTGACTCCTGACCCGGCCAGGCCCCGGGTCGAAGGCGCTCTTTCCGGGCCCAACGGCAGCATGGCCGTGGTCTTCGGCGGCCTGGCCAAGGCCGCTTTTGATGAGGCGCAGCAGTATTCCAAGGAGAGGATTCAGGGCGGAAAACCCATCTGCGAGCACCAGAATATTCAGTTAAAGCTTTTCAAGATGTTTAAAATGGTCGAATCCGCCCGGGCGCTTTCCCGCCGCATGGCCATGTATAACGCGAACAACATGCCACCTTCAGACGCCCACGCCGTGGCCTCCAAGTGGATGTCAACCGAGACGGCCTTCAGGGTGGCCAGCGAGGCGATTCAGATTTTCGGCGGAAACGGCTTGAGCAAGGAGTACGTTATTGAGAAAATATTCCGCGATGCGCGGGCGGCCATGATCGAAGACGGGGTCAACGAGACCCTGGCCTTATCCGCGATGGAATATCTTATGTGACCCGGGAAGCGAAAAGAAGTAATATGGAAAAAATGGCCGCATAGAAGGAGAATAATTGCCTGAAGACCAGGGACAGATCGTTCAGAGCCGAAACCCGGCCAATAATTCGGGAAAATGGCCGGCGGCGCTTTCGTCTCTCAGAATCAAGAGCTTTCGCTGGCTTTGGCTGGGCAATTTCAGCGGCACCAGCGGCATGCAGATGCAAATGGTGGCCCGGGGCTGGCTGGTTTACAGCATGACCGATTCTCCCCTGGCCCTGGGGCTTGTTTCGGCGGGCTGGGGGGTGCCTGTGCTTATTTTTTCGCTTTACGGCGGAATTGTGGCCGACCGCGTCAGAAAAAGGAACCTCCTGCTGTTAACCCAGGTCTGTATCTGCCTGCTCACCGTGATCATCACCATCCTGATCGCCACGGACCTGATCAGGGTCTGGCACCTGGTGCTCGCCTCGGTTTTGGCCGGGGTAATTATTTCTTTCAGCATGCCGGCGCGCCAGGCTTTTTTGCTGGAACTGGTGGGCAAAGATGATCTTACGAACGCCATCGCCCTCGCTTCCACGGGCATGAATATCTGCCAGATCGTTTCGCCGGCCGTGGCCGGGGTGCTTCTGAAAATAATAGGTGTTCCCGGGGTTTACTCTATCGTTGCCATCTCCTACGGCCTTGCCGCCTTGATGCTGCTCAAGATTCCAGCGGGCGGCATCATGGCGGCGAGGCCGAACGTGCCGGTGATGCGGGATTTAATGGATGGATTTCGTTATGTCATAAAAAATAAGGCCCTGTTCTCACTGATCCTTATTTCTTTCATCAGTATTTTTATCGCCATGCCTTATAGTATGCTCATGCCGGTCTTTGCCAAGAGCGTCTTTATGGCCGGGGAAACCGGCCTGGGACTGCTCATGTCCGCCATCGGGTTAGGCGCCCTTTGCGGCTCAGCCGCTATTGCTTTCCTGGGAAATTTCAAACGAAAAGGAACGCTTATGTTCCTGGCCGGAATCGGCTTCAGCGTATCGCTCGTGGTTTTCGGTTCATTGAAATCTTTTTACCCGGCGCTTTTTGTCCTTCTTTTCGTGGGCGGCGGAAGTTCCATGTTCTTTATCATTATCAACACCTTGATAATGAGACATACGGACCAGGAACTGATCGGCAGGGTTATGAGCATATACACCTGGACCTTCGGCCTTATGCCGCTGGCCATGATACCATCCGGCGCGTTTGCCCAGTTTTTCGGCGCGCCGATCACCGTGATCCTCAGCGGTGGTATTTTAACCCTGTTTCTAATATTGGTGATGCTGAGAAGACCCGGCCTGAGGGAGTTGGGATAGTAAAAGGCCCTGCACGCCTTGAGTCAAGTCTCTTAAGAAGCACGAGAAAGAGGAGGAAATCAGATGACAAATTCCAGCGAGCCCGTTATCGCGACAACCGCCGGGAAAATCGAGGGCCTTATAAACGACGGTTTGTATATTTTCAAGGGCGTTCCATACGCCGCACCCCCGGTGGGGGAGCGAAGATGGCTGCCTCCTGAACCGCCGGAGACCTGGGAGGGCGTGAGGCAGGCCAAAAAGTTCGGCAGCATCGCCCCGCAAAACCCCTCTCCCCTGGAGCTTCTTCCTTCGGCCGAACCGGAACCGCAGGCCGAGGACTGCCTTTATTTAAACGTCTGGAGTCCGGGCCTTGATGACGCGCGCCGCCCGACAATGGTCTGGGTTCACGGCGGCGCGTTCGTAATGGGTTCCGGTTCAACACCGCTCTACGATGGCGCAAGCCTCGCCCGGCGCGGCGACACGGTGATCGTAACCATTAATTATCGCCTCGGCCCGTTCGGTTTCCTGAATTTAAGCGAAGTAACCGGCGGCAGGGTTCCGGCCACCGGGAACGAGGGCCTGCTTGACATCATGGCCGCCCTTGAATGGGTGCGCGACAACATCGATAAGTTCGGAGGCGACCCTGATAACGTGACACTATTCGGCGAATCGGCCGGGGCCATGGCCATCGGCGCCCTGATGGCCATGGCCAAAGCGCGGGGCCTTTTCCACAAGGCCATTCTCCAGAGCGGCTCGAACACGGTGCATCCCTATGACCGGTCGGTGAAGGTCGCGGAACGGTTTTTGGAGGTTCTGGACCTGGGTGAAAGTGAGGCGAAGGCGCTTCGTTCCCTGCCTGTTGAAAAATGGCTTGAAGCCACGGCCACGGTGACCCAGTCTCCGGGGCCCGAGATCGGCGTCATGCCCATGCAGCCCGTGGTGGATGGAAAGTTGCTGTATGAACTGCCTCTTGACGCGGCGGCGGACGACCTGGCCGCCGGCATACCGATCATGATCGGGTCCAACCTGGAAGAGTGGAAATTGATCAGCGGCGCGGACCCGGCCATATCCAACCTGGATGAAGACGGGCTGATAAGGCTTTGCGGTATTTCAACCCCGGCCTGGGACATCCCGGCCGTAGTGAATAAATATCGCACCATCCGCGAAAAGCACGGGCTGGAAATCACTCCCAGAGAGCTCTACATGGCCATTCAGACCGACCGGATATACTGGATTCCGGACACTCGTTTCTGCCAGGACTGGAACCGCCGCCATCTGCCCGCGTATACTT
>CAZVRN010000093.1:0-9673 GCA_964629485.1 uncultured Thermodesulfobacteriota bacterium
GTCTCATGAATATCCAGTTTGCCATCAAGGATCAGACATTGTATGTTCTTGAAGGAAATCCCCGGGCTTCCAGGACCGTCCCTTTTGTTTCCAAGGCTACCGGCCTCCCCCTGGCCAAAGTGGCTACCCGGATCATGCTTGGCCAGACCCTGGATGAAATGGGCCTTATTGAGGAGATTGAACCGGGGCATGTGTCGGTCAAGGAGGCTGTTTTTCCCTTCGACCGCTTTCCAGGTGTAGATACCCTTTTGGGACCGGAGATGAAATCTACCGGTGAAGTCATGGGTATTGATGCCGAATTCGGCTTGGCATACGCCAAGGCACAACTGGCCGCCGGTCAGATGCTGCCCCGGGACGGTACTGTTTTCGTGAGTGTGCGGGATCGGGATAAACATGCAGTGGTGGAGGTGGTGGAAACATTTTCCGCAAATGGTTTCGACGTGTTGGCTACCCGAGGCACAGGCCGGTATCTCCAGGATTACGGCTTGAAGGTGGAGATTGTCAACAAGGTTTACGAGGGCCGGCCGCACGTGCTGGACATGATTAAAAACAATCGAATCGCTCTGATCATTAATACCTCCCTTGGGCGGCGTACGGTCATTGATTCTGAAAGTATAAGGCGGGCGGCTCTGCTTTATAAGATTCCATATGTGACTACTATCGCCGGCGCCAAGGCCACTGCCTTAGCCTGCAAGGCGCTGAAGGAGCATGAGCTGACAGTGCAGCCCATCCAGGATATTATTCAGCGCAATGGAGTTTAATCGGCATGACATGTTCGAAGGGAACGATATTTATGCCTTCGGGTCGAACCCTGAACCCGGCCCATGGCCCGCGGGAAGCCTGCGGGGTATTCGCGGTCTACGGCCATCCGGAAGCGGCTAAACTTTGTTACTTCGGGCTTTACGCCCTTCAGCATCGCGGTCAGGAGAGCGCGGGCATAGTCGCCACGGATGGGAAAACCACCAGGGAGCACCGGCAAATGGGTCTGGTCTCGGAGGCCTTTAATGAGCAGGTCCTGGAGGAACTCTCGGGCCATATCGCTTTGGGCCATGTGCGCTATTCGACAACCGGTTCGTCTCTCGTCAAAAACGCCCAGCCCTTCGTGGTTCAGTTCGCCGGGAAAAGTGTGGCCCTGGGACACAACGGTAACTTGACCAATTCCCTTGCCCTTCGCACCAAGCTCGAAGAAAGCGGCTCGATTTTCCAGACGACCATGGATTCTGAGGTTATTGTTCACCTTTTAGTCCGTTATCTTAAACGAGGCCTTGAAGAGGCCCTGCTCGAAGCTTTGCCCCAGGCCAAAGGCGCTTATTCCCTCGGGCTTCTTGTCGGAGATACTCTCGTCGCGGCTCGAGATTCTCATGGTTTTCGTCCGCTCTGCCTGGGTAGACTGGATGACTCATGGGTCATTAGTTCGGAGAGCTGCGCCCTGGACCTCATAGAAGCCAAGTATGTCCGGGAGGTGGAACCCGGAGAGATTGTCCTGATCAATGAGAATGGCCTCAAATCCATCAAGATGGAACCGGCAGCGAATTATACCTTCTGTATCTTTGAGTTCATCTATTTTGCGCGGCCTGACTCCAATATTTTCGGCCACAATGTTTATTCGATGCGCAAAAGATTCGGAGCGGCCTTGGCCCGGGAATACCCGAATCTGGCGGCCGACCTGACCATGCCCTTCCCGGATTCAGGTAACTATGCCGGTTTGGGCTACGGCGAAGCCAGCGGCATTCCCTTTGAGATGGGGGTGATTCGTAACCACTATGTCGGACGCACCTTTATCCAGCCTTCTCAGTCCATGAGGGATTTCGGAGTTCGAGTCAAGCTTAACCCGGTCAAGGAAATTTTGAACGGAAAACGTATTGTTATCATTGAAGATTCTATTATTCGCGGAACTACCAGCCGCACTAGAATCAAGACCCTGCGTGAGGCCGGGGCCAAGGAAGTGCATATGCTCGTTTCCTGCCCGCCTCATCGTTTCCCCTGCTATTACGGGATAGATTTTTCCAATAAGGGTGAACTGGTCGCCGCACAGCATGATTTGGAGTGGGTAAAGAACTTCATCGGCCTGGATTCTTTGGGATATTTGAGTCTTGAAGGTCTGGTCGCGGCCACTGAATTTGAAAAGCCCAGCTTTTGCCTGGCTTGCTTTAACGGGGAATATCCGGTCCCGGTGAATGATTCTATTTCGAAATTCAGCTTCGAAAAGCTGAGTGCCTGTTAACCGCAAAAAGAGTACGCCCCTGCCGGAACCACCCGGCTTACCGCGATAATATTTAATTTTTAGAGACCTCTTAAGAACCAGTAATTTTATTGAAATCGCTGAAGCCCGACAATGAGTTCGGCTAAAAGACGAAGTTTTTAATGAGGTCTTCATTCTCGTTTAGATACAGGTGATTTTGTCCCTAAAAAGATAACTGTTCTGTTTGCCTAATGGGGAACAGCGCAGTATAATGGCCTTTAAAATTTGGAAGCAGAAACGAAGAGTCAGCGCTTTTTTCATGGAGAATTCGATGTTAAGATGAAATCAGTAAAGGAAACAGCCATGGTCATTAAAGAAGCCCAGGAAGTCCTTCGCATTGAAGCGGAAGGCATCCTTGCGCTTATTGATCGCATCGGTCCGGAATTCACCAAAGCGGTGGAACTCATATTTAACTCAAACGGCCGGGTCGTCGTTACCGGTATCGGCAAATCCGGTATAGTCGGACGAAAAATCGTGGCCACACTCAACAGCACAGGCACGCCGGCCCTTTCCCTTCACCCCATCGAAGCGCTGCATGGTGATCTGGGAATGGTTACCTCCGAAGATATTCTTCTCGCTTTATCTCACAGCGGCGAGACCGAGGTAAATGAAATTGTACCCCTGGTGAAAAAACAGGGCGTTAAGGTCATCGCCATGACCGGAGACCTGGAATCAACCCTGGCCAGGAATTCTGACCTGGTTCTGGACGTGGGGGTGGCCCGTGAGGCCTGTCCCATGGGTCTGGCCCCTACAGCTTCCACCACTGCGGCCACGGCTATGGGAGATGCCTTGGCCGTTGCCTTGATCAACCGGCGTCAATTTAATTCGGAAGATTTCAAGCGGTTTCATCCGGGCGGTAATCTGGGAGAAAGGTTGTCGCTTCAGGTCAGGGAGGTGATGACCACTGGTCCCCGCGTCCCGCGTGTGAACGGGCAGACCTTGTTGAATGATGCCCTTCAGGTTATGGATAAAAGTAAGTTGGGTGTTTTATTGGTCGTGGACCGGAAGGATATTTTAAAGGGTGTTTTTACCGATGGAGATTTGCGGCGGCGCCTGGCCAGGCATGAGAAAATATATGATCTGAAAATGAGTCAGGTTATGACGCGTAACCCCAAGACCATTGATGAAAACCGTTTGGCGGTTGAGGCGTTGGAGATAATGCAAAAACATGAGATTACGATATTGCCGATTGTGGAGCCTTCGGGCAGGTTGAAAGGCGTGGTTCATCTTCACGCTTTGCTGGGTAAAGGGAAGTTCAGATTCAATTAGGACGTTTCGTGTATGACTAATTATCCGCCCCGCGGCTTAATTGTGAACTTGGTCACGCCCCTCGATGAGGCCGGCCGGCCGGATCGGCAGGCCCTGACCTGGCTCATCCGCCGGTTTCGTGATAAAGCCAGCGCCTTATTAATCGGAAGCTTAAGCGTTGGCGAAGCCCTGGACCTTAAGATCGAAGACCGCCTCGCCATTTTAGACCAGGCCTTGAAGGGAGCAGGGGACCGCTTGCCGTTTTTTTTCGAGATCACATGCTTGAGCGAGGCGGAAATCTATGAACTGCTGAACAAGGCCGAAGCCCTTTTAAAAAAAAGAAAGCCGTCCATTGATATTTACTATTTTCTGACTCCATTGGTTTATCACGGTAACCGAAACCTGCCCGATCATATTAAGAGCCTGAGGCAATGGACTGACCGGCCGATTGTCCTGAGCAATAATCCGGCCTTGGTTCGCGGTCTGTCCAGCGCTTTTAAACACATCAATATTCGTACGAGCGTTCTTAAGAAGATATCGCCCAACGAGCAGGTAGTCGGTCTGGAATACCATGGCGATTTGAGGCGGGCATTAAATTACCAGCGCGCCCTCAAATTAAGAAGCAACTTTCGGTTTTATGATGGTGACGAATCCAATTTCCTGACTCAGCCGTCTTCATCGGGACTTATTTCTTGCGGCGCTAACCTCCTGCCGGACGTCTGGATGAATGTTGTCAATTCCTCTTTGGATATTTACACGAACAGGCGAACGTATTCGGATCGCCTTTCACAAATTTGGCAGGATGGCCAGATGGCCAGGCGGCTTTATAAACTGTATAAAACAAATCCGTCGGCAGTTTTGAAAAAATCTTTGGAACTAAAGGGGCTTATTCCCGACGCTCGAATTGCGGCCCCGGAATTGGAATTAAATCCTGAATCGGCGGCCGCGCTTAAAGCTGAACTGAAAAAAATCAATATTATCTGACAAATTATCTGGCAGTAGGTATAGACTTAAATTAAACGCTGGTATAAATTTTTTAAATTCATCATCAGAAGGAGCGACCTAAATGGATATCGATACTGAAGATAACGGACTGGACACTCATATCGAGACCTTGGGCCCGGCCAAGATTGAATCTCCCATTAAGCAGAATCAGAGTCTGGAGGGAGAAGATATTAAATGGGGCCGGGTTTTTGTTGACGATTCGGACCGCGTATTAAAAGATATAGACCTTGCTCATTTCCACCGGATGAAAGCGGACGGTCGCGAGCCGGTATCTTTCGAGGTGGCCGGAGCCAGGAAGTATATTTATTTCGACCCGACCAAAGTCAAGGCGGCCATTGTCACCGCCGGCGGACTGTGTCCGGGCATAAATAACGTGGTTCGCTCAATCGTGCTCACGCTTTATTACCGGTACGGCGTCAAGAACATCCAGGGCGTCAAGTTCGGTTTTCAGGGGCTCATACCGGCCTACCAGCACGAGCTAGTGGATCTGACCCCTGATTTTGTACGCGATATTCATGACCTGGGCGGGACCATACTCTCGTCGTCCCGGGGTTTATACTCGGTTGAAGAGATCGTGGATTCCCTGGAGCGCCTTAATATCAATATATTATTCACCATTGGAGGAGATGGGACACTTAAGGGCACCAATCAGATCAGTACGGAGATCAAAAAAAGAGATTTAAAAATAGCCGTTGTCGGAGTACCGAAAACAATTGATAACGACATTAAGCTGGTCTCTCGTGCTTTCGGGTTTGATACGGCGACAGAGGCCGCGGCAGGCGTTATCCGGAGCGCTCATATTGAAGCCTTGGGCGCGCCTAACGGTATTGGTCTGGTCAAGCTCATGGGGCGGGATTCCGGTTTCATCGCGGCCAATGCAGCTTTGGCTGAACGGGAGGTCAACTATGTCCTGATTCCTGAGGCGGATTTCGATTTGGATGGGGAACATGGTCTGCTCAAGGAACTGGAGAATAGGCTGCGTAGCAGGGGCCATGCGGTTATTGTCGTGGCGGAGGGTGCGGGCCAGAAATTTTTCCCGGATCTCAAGGAAGAGTATGATGATTCAGGAAACAAAAAGCTGGGGGACATCGGTGCCTTTCTGGTGAACCGGATTAAGGCCTACTTTGAGGCCATAAACATGAAAATAAATCTCAAGTACATAGATCCAAGCTACCTTATCCGCAGCAGGCCGGCTTCATCAAGCGACAGTATTTTTTGCGGGTTTTTAGGCGCGAAAGCCGCCCATGCGGCCATGGCCGGTAAAACCAATGTCCTGATCAGTCAGTGGAACAATGTTTATATCCATGTTCCGATCAAGGCCGTCGTGACCAGCCGTAAAAAGGTTGACCTTAAGGGAATGCTCTGGAACAGCGTGCTGGAATGCACCGGTCAGCCGTCTTTGGTCAATCAACCCGCAGTATAAAGAATTAAGACGGGCGCCTGTCCGGACTTTTGCCATGATCGTGATATGATAGTGAAGGAAGTTTTTGACTGCCGCCGCTGTGGGTCCTGCTGTCAGGGCCAAGGCGGGATATATGTCCGTCTGGCTGACGTCGGGGAAATAGCGCGGGTTCTGGGCTTATCCGCGGAAGAATTTGTGAAACGGTACACCGAACAGCAGGGCGGGAGGTTGGCCTTGAAGACCGGGCCGGATGGTTTTTGCCTCATGTACGATCCTGAAATCCGGGGCTGCCGGATCCACGAGGTCAAGCCTGTTATGTGCCGGGCCTGGCCGTTTTACTTGGCTCCATTAAAATATCGGGATGAATTTGAAATTGTGAAAAACAACTGCCCGGGCATAAAACAGGATGTAAAGTGGGAAGACTTTGTGGCCTACTATCGGGTCCATCAGGATGTCCTGCCTTGGTCCCCTGAAGATATTTTCAAATGAGCTCATATTCAGCGGCTTAAGCTGTACAAGGGCCAGGCGTGTCATAGATACTAGGAGCGTTTATTTAACATGAACCGGATAACAATAAATGCGGACGGCAGCCTCAAGGTGCCTGATCGGCCTGCCATTCCTTTTATCGAGGGAGATGGTGTCGGGCCGGATATATGGGCCGCGACAAGAATGGTGCTTGATGCCGCCGTGCGCACGGCTTACGGGGGCCGGCGCCGCATAGACTGGCTGGAAACCAGGGCCGGTGAAAAGGCGTTTCAGGAGACAGGCCGGTGGCTGCCCGAGGAAACCCTTGAAACGATACGCCTTCACGCGGTCGCCATTAAGGGACCGCTGACAACCCCGGTTGGACAAGGGGTTCGAAGCTTGAACGTGGCCTTAAGGCAGATATTCGATCTGTACGCCTGTATCAGGCCGGTTAAATATATCCCCGGAGTTCCGGCTCCGGTCAAAGAGCCGGACAAGGTGGATATGATCGTCTTCCGTGAGAACACCGAGGATGTCTACGCGGGCCTGGAGTGGGCTGCCGGGGAAGACAAAACCCGGGCTCTCATCAGGTTCCTGTCCGAAAATATGGGGATCCGTGTTTCGGATGAGGCCGCCGTGGGATTAAAGATTGCCACTGAGCACGGGTCCAAGCGCCTGGTCAGGCGGGCCATCCGTTATGCCTTGGAAAAGGGGCGAAAAAGCGTGACCCTGGTTCATAAAGGCAATATCATGAAATTCACGGAAGGGGCCTTTCGAAATTGGGGCTATGAGGCTGCCGCTGAATTTGGGGACGCGGTGATGACGGAAACGGAAATGTTTGAAAAACATGGCGGCCGGCTCCCCGAAGGCCGGGTTTTGATAAAGGACCGTATCGCCGACGCCATGTTCCAGCAGGTCCTGTTGCGGCCGGACGAATACGACATTTTGGCCACGCCGAACCTCAACGGCGATTATCTTTCAGACGCCCTGGCCGCTCAGGTCGGAGGTCTTGGTTTAGCTCCCGGGGCAAATATCGGAGACCATTGCGCCATATTCGAGGCAACCCACGGAACAGCCCCGAAGTACGCCGGGCTTGACAAGGTCAATCCGGGGTCCCTGATTCTTTCCGGGGCCTTGATGCTTGAATATATCGGCTGGGACGAGGCCGCAGGGCTGGTCAGGTCTGCCTTGGCCAAAACCATTGCCCAGGGCCTGGTGACATATGACCTTGCCCGCCAGGTTGACGGGGCGAGGGAATTATCTTGTTCGGGATTTGGCCGGGCTGTTGTTGAGCATCTCTGAAATATTCAGTCATTTTGAATGGACTTCCCTGATCAGGGGGTGCCGTGATTTGCTTTTTCCCCCGCGCTGCCTGGTTTGCGGGGAATTTATGACCGAGGGTCAGGGAGAGTCCCTTTCCTTGACAGCGCGTATGAATATCTGTCCGGTCTGCCGGGAGGGATTTGTCCCCCTCCCGGCGGCTCACTGCAGCCGTTGCGGCCGGCCTTTTCAGACCAGCCTCGCCTCTGTTCACATCTGTGCAACCTGCCTCGAAAAACCACCTGTCTTTGATCAAGCTCTGGCCGCCGGTCTGTTTCAGGATGCTTTGCGTTCGGCCATTCATGATTTTAAATACCGTTTAAGGGTGGAACTGGCTTCTGCCCTGGCTGCATTTATGGCCCGTGAACTCGTTCCTCCCTTTTATCCGCCCGAGGCGGACTTGATTTTGCCGGTGCCGCTTCACCGGCGCCGCCTCCGTGAGCGCGGTTTTAATCAGGCCCTGCTTTTGGCCAGAGAGCTCTTTGCGCAATGGAAAGACCGTATTCGCTTCAACCTCCTGCGGCGGGTTCGCTGGACAGAGCCTCAGATAAACTTCAGCGGGCGCGAGCGCCGAACAAACGTGCTTCGTGCCTTTGCGGTCCCGAACCCGGAATTTGTTCTGGACAAATCAGTGATTCTGGTGGACGATGTTTTCACCACCGGGGCTACAGTCAATGAATGCGCTCGTGTTTTGAAAAAAGCCGGAGCCAGGTCCGTTTTGGTTTTAACCCTGGCCCGGGTGGCTTGAATAAATAAGAAATAATAAAGGATTACCATGTTTCATATACTTTTTATCGGCGATGTTTTTGGCAGACCGGGCCGGTTGGCAGTGCGGGAGATGCTTCCGTCATTGGTGAATAAATACCATGTCGATCTGGTCGTCGCTAATGCTGAAAACGCGGCTGGAGGCGTTGGGTTGACCATCAAGGCTGCCGAAGCTCTTTTCAGCGCCGGGGTGCACGTGTTGACCTCAGGGAACCATATTTTTAAACACAAGGAAATCATTGCCTATCTGGACGAGAATAAAAGATTGCTCAGACCGGTAAACTATCCCGACCCGGCGCCTGGCCGGGGCGCGACAGTAGTTGAAACCTCGGGCGGCGTTAAGGTCGGGATTGTTAACCTTTTGGGCCGCGTCTTTATGAACCCCGTGGATTGCCCTTTCAGAGCCGCTGATCGGGAAATCGATTCCTTGAAAAAGGCCGGGGTCCAGGTGACCTTATTTGACGTTCACGCCGAGGCCACTTCGGAAAAAATGGCGCTGGCCTGGTATCTGGATGGGAGGGTCGGGGCGCTTGTGGGGACCCACACGCATGTCCAGACGGCTGATGAAATAATTTTACCTAATGGTACCGCATACTTAACTGACGTGGGCATGACCGGCCCCCACGATTCTGTAATCGGCATGAAAAAAGACCTGGTTATTGAGCGTTTTCTGACCGGCCGCCCGGTCAGGTTTCAGGCTGGCAAAAAAGACATCTATCTTGAAGGTGCGGTGATTACCTTAAGCCCGCAATCCGGTCGCGCCGAGAATATTTTCAGGATCAGGGAACGTTTTAGGCGAGATAACTAGTTAAATTTTAAGGATAAATATTCTTAAAGGCCGCCGGGAGACCACTTTTTTAGATTTATTATCAAAAGTTGTGAAAAATACCTTGACAAAAATTAAAAAGTCAGTATGTTTAGAAGTTCGTTGGTCGCAGAATTGGTAATGTTTAAAGGCGCTCAACGGGACTAAAAAGGCTTGACAAACAGACTTTGATGTCTCAAAATATTAAAGTAATCTGATCTTTGAAAACTAAATAGCGGATCAATGACTTTGGGTTTTTTTACTCAAGATAATGTTCGTTTACTTTATTTGGAGAGTTTGATCCTGGCTCAGAATGAACGCTGGCGGCGTGCCTCATACATGCAAGTCGTACGAGAAATCATTCCTTCGGGTTTGAGAGTAAAGTGGCGCACGGGTGAGTAACGCGTGGGTAACCTACCCT
>CAZVRN010000094.1:0-9585 GCA_964629485.1 uncultured Thermodesulfobacteriota bacterium
TCGTAGAAGCGCCGGATGCCCGGGCCGCCTCGACGTACATGTTTTCCCTGGTAGCGACCGCAGCGCCGCGAATAATTCTGGAGCCGGCTATACCGTACTGCAAGCCCAAAACAAGAATGATTTGCCACATACCCGGCCCTATAAAAGAGACAGCGACGATAAGAATGATCAGACCCGGGAAACACATCCAGGCGTCAACAAAACGTTGAATGATCATATCGTACTTGCCCCCGATAAACCCGGTGGTTATACCGATAAAGGTAGAGATGAGAATGGAAAACGTTGTTGCGGAAGCGCCGACAATAAGCGAGAGCCTGGCCCCGTAAATAATCCGACTCAACATATCCCGTCCGAGATTGTCAGTTCCCAGGAGATATTTAGGACCCGGCGGTTTTAACCTGTCAATCGGGTTTATCTCATTATACCCATAAGGCGCCAGGAAATTGGCAAAAATACCCGTAAAAAGGAGAAGCAGAAATATTACGCCTCCAACAGCGCCTAAAGGCTTGGTCCGGAATAATTTTATCAGAAAAGTTAATAAAAATCCCCGCTTCTTATGGGAAAAAACCAAATCAGGCGACACAATGATTGCACTATCACTCATATGAATACCTTACCAATCCCCACTACTTGTAACGGACCTTTGGGTCCAGAAAACCGTAACTCAAATCAACAATCAGGTTAATAACCAAAATTACCAGACCAATGAAAAGCATAAGGCCGGTAATAATCGGATAATCCCTCTGATTGACGGCCTCCAACATCAACAAGCCCATTCCCGGTAATACAAATATAGACTCTATGATCACCGTCCCGCCAATGAGAACGGGCAGTTGAAGACCGATTAAGGTAATCACCGGGATCAAGGCGTTTTTCAAGGCATGTTTCCAAACAACAGTCCATTCGTTTAGTCCTTTGGCCCAAGCGGTCCTGACATAATCCTGCCTCAGCACCTCAAGCATCATTGTACGCGTCATTCTCATGGTAACGGCCGACATAGCCATACCCAAAATGATGCTCGGTAACAGAAACATCTTTAAGTTCCCCACGGGATCTTCCGTAAAAGGCACATACTCGACCGGCGGCGACCACCCCCAATAAATCGCGGGCAAAACTATTAAAACCGTTCCAGAAACAAACGTGGGGACGGCAAGCCCGAGAATGGCAATAGTGCGCCCGGCATAGTCACCTATGGTGTCCTGCCGGATGGCCGAATATATACCTATGGGGAAAGCCAGGAGCAAAGCGAAAAATAAAGCCAGAACGCCCAGTTCAAAGGTAACGGGCAGCCTGGCCAGAACTTCATCCATGACAGTCGTTTCTTTCCACAGGGAACGCCCAAGGTCCCCGTGGATGAAAATATTTTTCATCCAACGGAAGTATTGAGTATAAATAGGCACATCCAGCCCCAATGCGTGTTCAATCTTGTCACGTGTCACTTTCTCCGCAGAAACATCATGCTCCGTTATCATAAGGTCAATAATGCTTCCTGGAGTAAGACGGATCAAAAAGAAAACTATAAGAGTGGCAAAGACGATCGTGGGAAAAAGAATTAATAATCTTCGAAAAAAGTACTCTCTCATAAAACACTCCAGATTAAAAATTTAAATATAAAATCATTTTATCGAAGGGGTAATAATATAATATCTAACTTCCCAGGAAAACCGCGTCAGTTAAATAAACTTTTAATTTAAAATTGTTTTGAATTGAAAATATTGTAGCCCCTTAATATTAAAAGAGCTCATTTTAATTCTGTTGTGTAAATGAAATAAATTTACCTTGTTTTCGTCATCTAAAAACAAAAGCAAATTAGAACAGTAAAATATAGTTGTCAAGAGGAAAGCGTCAGGAAAAGTGAAACTTTTAATAGCTACGCTATTTTATTAAAATTTTTTAGTGTGATGAGCCAGGTAAAACTTACCGATGTTTAAAAAAATTTAAACAGACTAATCAATTTGGTATGGAAACTGACTGATTTGATTAATTAAATATTAATTAAACTAGGTAACGCCCTCATGCGTAAGCTTTTTCTCCAGTTAACCCACCATGAGCTAAATGAATAATCGTAAACTTTACTTGTCTTAGATAAATAAAAAATTCAACATGATACAAAAAAGGATGTTTTCCCTTAAAGGGATTTTTAGCAAAAATCCAAATAAATAAAGAGAAGCACCCAGGAACGTAGAGATAACCGTACCGGAAGTTATGGAGATTTTCAAGGAGATCCAGGAAGAAGTAACGAAGAACAAAACTCATGGAAATTCTAGCATTGGCGGTCGAACCCTATAGGGAAGGTGCATAACAATCCGCCATTCTTCCCAAATTTGGCTATAAACAAATTTACACAAAATTCTTGACAGTACTATCTTCTGTTGTGTTACTATTCCAAATAGGAATAATATATATAATAATAGGTATTCAGAGTTGTAATGAAGACAAGACCTTCCACAAAATACGCCATCTTAGGTGCTTTGATGCAGGGGCCAAAGCATGGTTATGAAATCCTGCGGTTCCTGGAGTCCTACCTTGATTCAACCTGGCGCATAAGCAGCAGCCAGCTTTATCTCCTGTTGAAAAAGCTTGAAGCAGAAGCTCTCCTCCGCTCCGATGTAGAAATACAAGAGAAACGTCCTTCCAAGCGGGTCTTTGTTTTGACACCGTCAGGGAGAAAAGTATTTCTTGAATGGATGCATCGTCCCGCTGCCCATGTACGGGACCTGCGAATTGAGTTTTTGGCAAGGCTGTTTTTCTTTAACTTTCTCTCGCTGGAGGGAGGCACCCGTTTGATAGAAGCTCAAATTGAGATGCTGGCACGAATAGGGGAAAAAATTAAGCAGAAAGAAGAAAACGAAAAAGACGGATTTAACATGCTGGTTTTTGGATTCAAAAAAGCCACCATTGATGCTTGGCTTAAATGGCTCGTTGAAGAAGCAAAACCTTTTATCAATGAGGTTCAACATAATGGATAACATATATCAGGAACTGAGACAACGACTGCTCAATTCGCTCAACGGTATAGATCTTCTGGCCAGGCCTGTTCAGGTAAAGGCCAGAGGCCTCAGCGTTGAAGAGGCTATCGGAAATCCCGAGGCAGACGATTTTCCCCTGCAAAAAGGGAAAGAAAAGCTTATGCAGGCAAATTTTTACAATGCATTGGGCCAGGCATTTACCGACCGTTACGGCGATTTCGAAGGCACTCTTGATGAAGTATTAAAAATGGCACTCAATAATAACTACCGGCGGGCCATCTTTATTGCCACGTTGAATGCAGTGTTACGTTACTTGAAACTCGTGGAAAAAACAGTGCATTGCCATGATCAGGAGCCCGCCCTGTGTGCTAATGAGTTATGCAGTCACTTAAGAATGCAATACGGAAGAATCAAAATTGCGCAAGTAGGATTCCAGCCCCGTATAGTAGAAGCCCTTAGCCGTTCTTTTTCCTTGAGAGTTGTTGATTTGGACCCGGACAACATTGGTACAACCAGATTCAACACTCCCATAGAAGGTCCCAACGCCACAGAGGAGCTCATCACCTGGGCTGACCTGCTCTTGGTGACCGGCACCACCTTGGTTAACGGCACCATCGAACAATTCATCAGGGACAAACCAATTCTTTTTTATGGGACAACAGTTGCTGGCGCAGCCTACCTCATGGGCTGGAACCGGTTCTGTGCCCGTGCAAAATAGCGGGTTTAGGAATTCTGCCTAATTCGGTGTTCCATTGCTCGATTGACCCATGTGTCAGGTGTAATCTGAAAAAAAGATTTTTGGTTACAGCGGCCCCTACCCGAATGAATTTAATCTTCGCCAGGCGTATTTACAATGGAATCTAAGGAGGCCAGAAGATGTTGAGAAAAGGCCTGTTGACTAGGAGTCTTCCCAATAAGTTTTTTGCATTAAGGCTAAAACTATCTCTTTCCACTCTTTTTTTAGCGATTGTCTTGACCGTACTCCTTCCTGAGGCATACGCCAGACAAGCAGAACCCTCCATCGGCATGGCGGTAGAGTTTAATGACCATGCTGCCTCTGCGTATATTGCCCGGGATAAGGGGTGGTTCAGGGAACAAGGGCTTCGTCTATCCACATATGAGGGCTATGTGACAGGCATGGCTTTGGCCGCCGCTCTTGCCCGAGGAGATATCCAAGTGGCTTACATTTGCCTGGTTCCCGCCATAAACGTTTATGCCAATGCCAGGGTGCGGATAAAAATTGTTGCGGGAACACACAAATACGGTTATGGCCTGGTGGTCAACCCGGAGAAAATAAAGACACTCAAAGACATTCAAAAAAGCAGGATCCGCATAGGTTGCATAAGAGAAGGGGGTTCAGCGGATATCCTGCTTCACAAAGTAATAGATAAATATCGTCTTGATCCTCTTAAGATATTGCCCAGGGTCCAGCGTATGAACCCTCCAAAACTCGTACTGGCCATCAAGATGGAGCAACTTGATGCAGCCTTTCTCCCTGAAGAATGGGCTTCAATGGCCGAAAATTTTGGATTCAGGATGTATCTTACCAGTCTGGACGTTTGGCCTCACATGCAGGGAAGTGTTCTGGTGGTCAAAGAAAGACTTATCAAACGACATCCCCAGGTTGTGAGAAAGCTGGTTGGAGTCACCCAAAAGGCAACTCAGTGGGTCAATCAGCACCCTGATGAGGCTGCCGTCATCATGAGCAGGCAGTTGTCGATCACAGAAATGAAAACGCTTCCAGTCAGAGCTGGTCAGGTTGCCGCAAAAATAAAGATTACTCCAAAGCTGTTACTTCGATCTATGACCCGTCTTGAATATACAACTGACATTAGTCCGAATGGGGTTCAAGAAATAGTAGATTACATGGCCAGACTTGGCTACATAAATCATCGCTTCAATGCCAAAGACATCCTTGATCTAAGGTTCATCAAATGAACCGTCCCAGGAAAATAAAAGCGTGGTGGGGAATACTCCCGGTAGCCATCTTTTTGGCTGCTTGGGAGATAACAGCCCGGCTGAACCTGACCTCGGAGCGGGTCTTCCTGCCTCCCTTTTCCACTGTAATGATAGAATTTTATCATCTCATTGGCAGCGGAGTGCTTGAACGCAATCTCTTAAGCAGTCTTATTCGGGTTCTGATTGGTTTTTGCTCCGGCTCCATGGCCGGATTGATTATTGGCACCTTCATGGGATCGAAAGAGATTTTAAACAGAACATTCAGCCCAATAGTCAGCCTGATTTATCCCATTCCAGCCTTGGGCTGGCTTCCTATCCTGATGCTCTGGATCGGAGTAAATGAAATATTGCCGATCGCTATCATTTTCATCTGTTGCTTTTTCCCCGTACTATACAACACAATTACCGGGATAAAAGAGGTAAACAAGGAAATTGTGGACGCCGCAAGGACGTTGGGTGCCTCGGAAACCTATATTTTGATGTGGGTAATATTACCATTGGCCCTGCCCAATATTTTCACGGGACTGCAAATTGAAGCCGGCATGGCTTGGAGGGTGATTATAGCAGCGGAAATGGTCGCGATTCCAACGGGCATAGGGGCACTCATGATGCGGGCCGAAAGCCTCATGAGAATAGATATAATAATCGTCTGCCTCATAATTCTTTCACTGATGTGTTTCTCCTTTGAAAAATTTTTCGTAATCCTAGATGAAAAGTTTACGGCGAAATGGAAATGATATGCCCACAGTTGAACTCAGAAATATCACAAACTATATATGCCGGGATATAGCCTTGACCGTTCAAGATGGTGAGCTGTTGGTATTGATGGGGCCGACCGGTGCAGGAAAGACCACCTTGCTGAATGTTATAGCCGGATTAATTCCCTATGAAGGCACGGTCTTGTTTAACGGTGTACCTGTAGACCTGCTGCCGCCCCGACAAAGGAAGGTGGGGTACCTTTTCCAGGATTATTGTCTTTTCCCTCACCTGACTGTTTGGGAAAATGTGGCATTTGGTTTAAAGGTACAAGCGCTTGATAAAGACGACATTGAAGCAAGGGTGACACAACTCTTGAAGCTGTTCAGAATTGATCACTTGTCCGAAAGGTATCCGAACAAAGGTCTCAGCGGTGGTGAAAAACAACGGGTCGCATTGGCCCGTGCAGTGGCTCCATGGCCAAAGGTTCTTTTGCTTGACGAGCCTTTTAACAGCCTTGATTTTCAAACCGCGAAATATCTTAGAATGGAATTGGTCAAATTACAGCGGAGCCTCGACATTACAACTCTTTACGTGACACATAACCAGAGAGAGGCCTCAGAGATAGGAGATAGAATAGCGATAATGCACCAGGGGAGGCTGGAGCAGGTTGGCAAGCATTCGGAGGTCTTTTTCGGGCCCAAGAATAATAACGTTTCCAATCTCCTAGGTTCACCTAATATCTTTCAGTGCAAGAACTTTTCGCCATTATCCACCGGCCTTGCCAAAGTAGAGTTAAATGGCTTTTCCTTGGTCGTCCCTTACAATGGTCTTTCTATAGAAAAAATCGCTATTTCACCGTGGAATATCTATATTTCAAAAGAAGAACCGCCAGGAGCACAAGTAAATCGCCTGAGGGGGTCAATTTTGAAAATAGCATACCATTCACCGGTCGTCAGGGTAAGAGTCTCTTGTGGAAAGGAACAGATGGCCCTCGAAGTCCAAGAGCAACTATGGGATGAGACAGGACTTCAGGAGGGAGATGATGCCTTTTTGATACTGCCCCTCAAATGGATAAAGGTGAAAGCCAATAAAAGTTAGGGAGGCATATCATGTCAAGCAGATACAGATCTTCAGCAGCTCTGATTTCTCTCAATCAGGCCGCGGGCACAGTTCCGGCCCCTATGGTATTACGAAAATCAAGCCCGGCCAATTCAAAGGGAAGATCTTTTAAAGGCAGCCCATCGGGGGTCTTTTAAGCTCATTATCAAGCTCAAATTTAAGTCCTCAAAATATTGTTGTTAGGTGCATTCGAGAACTGTCCGCGCAACCATGGTCTTGGCGATTTGAACAAGGTAAGCATTATGAGATAACGGCTTTGCGTCGGAAACGGCGGCGCTGGCGGCAGCCTCGACATTCGCTCCGGTGACAGGCTTGCCCATGATGACCTCTTCCGCTTTCCCGGCCCGATATGGCTTGACATACACGGCATTGAGACAGATTCTGGCCGCGGTTACCTTATTGTCAGAGCATGTGATCATAGCGGCGCAATTTACGATCGGAAAATCAATAGATTTCCGGATAGCGAATTTCATGAAAGCGCTTTTTGCGTTATCAGGTATCGAAGGCACATGAATCTCAGTCACCACCTCGTCGCTCTCAAGCACGGTGGTGCCGCAAACCCGAACATCAAAAAAATCCTCAGCGTTTATAGTTCGCTTTGAGGTTTTTATTTTAGCATCCAAGGCGATCAAGGCCGGTGCGGTATCGCTGGGATGGACCGCGTAACAACCGTTTTCAACGCTGCCGCCGAAAATGGAATGGTATCTGTTATCCCCATCAATGGCGTAGCATCTCCCGCCGCCTTTTCTAAGACATGGGAATCTGTTATTCAGGTTCCTGTAGTACCAGCACCTGATGTCCTGGCAGATATTGCCGCCCAGGGTGCCCATCTCACGCAAATGCGGTGAAGCGGTTCGGTGTGCCGCTTCTGCCAGGGCGGTATAGCCGGTTCTGATTGTCAAATCCTGGGCGATATCCGCGAGCCTGGTCAAAGCGCCGATCCTTAACCCGCTGTCCTCCATTTTGATGAAATCCAGTCCGGGAATCGTCTTAAGATTAATAACAGCCTCAGGATATCCTGGGAGAATCCTGTCCTTCATTTTTCCGAGGAGGTCCGTTCCGCCGGCGATGACGCTGGCCCGGCCCTGATAACGTCTCAGGTACGAGACCGCCTCCTCGATCGTCCCGGGGTTAATGTGAGCAAAGGCTTTCACCTGAATTCTCCTAAACTTTACCTAGTGCCCGAAGCACCTTGTCCGGGGTAATGGGAAAATCATCAATCCATTTGCCGATAGCGTTATAAACAGCGGGCCCGATCAAGGCAGGCACCACGGAGGCGATATCCTCCCCGATACCGACCACACCGTAAGGTCCATAACCCATGCCGGTCTCCACCAGAATCGTATCAATGGGTCCCATGTCGAGCATAGTGGCGAACTTGTAATCCAGAAGATTGCCGTTAAGCATGACCCCGGTCACCGGATCGTAGATAACCTCCTCACTTTTCCCACGACCCACGCCCATGTAACTGCCACCATACTGCTGTCCCTCACACGAGGCGCGATTGATGACCTTGCCCACATCATTGACGTTTACTACCCTGGTCACCAGGACCTCCCCTGTCTCCGTGTCTACCTCGACCTCCATAAAATGCGCCTGCCGGCAAAATCGGGGACGAGGATGCTGAGGGGCATAGCTGCCTACTTGAACATGATAGCCGTAGGCGAATAAAGGCTCTGAAAAAGGAGTTCGCACCCCCAGATTTTCAAACGAGGTCAGCGGCCCCGCCGCTCCAGAAGGAAGCACGAATTCCGCCATGGAAATTTTCTTTGAAGGATCCGCCTTAAGATAAATAACACTGTCCTTGATATCCAAATCATCCGGGGTGGCATCCGGAAAAACCGGGGGGAAGCTGCCTCGCTGTGTTTTTCCCCTTGGATTTGTGGCCGCCTCAAGTATTTTTTGTTTTAAAATCCGGGCGGCATGCCTGACCGCAAAGCCGTTTATAGACATGTTGGTGGAGGAATCCGGAGTCATCCGGAAAAACCCCGTATCAACCTGCGGATTGTAATAAACATCTTCCAGGCGCATGCCCAGTTCGTCGGCCACGATCCGGCAGTAAGAGTTCTCGGCGTCAACCCCGTTGTCACAGCCCATACCGAGGATACTGGCTGTGCCATCGTTCCGCTCAATACGAATGGCCATTTCACTCGATCCGACAGAATCATCCCATTCATGCGTCCAGGTGAAGCCCAGGCCGTGCATCCTGCCATTGGGCAATTTTCTTGCCCCCGGCGGATGCCACTTGCTGTCCCAGCCGATAGCGGCCTTGCCTTTTTCCACGCATTCCCTCAAGCTGTCTCTTATTTCAAACCCACGCTCAGCCTTTTGTTCGTTGAGCCAATCCATGCCATGCCCTTCGGCTCCATCGTTTTTCAGCGCTACTTCTATGGGATCCAGACCCAGTGCAGCGGCGGCATGATCGAAGATCAAAGTAAGGCTGTGAGTATTGGCGTTTTGTTCACAGCGAACCGGAACGGTGGGACCTTTGTTGGTTTTAACCACTATCAGCTTTCCATAAATATTGGGTATCCGGGTATTTTCGACGAGGTGTTTTACAAAATTAAAAACAGGCCATATCTGGTTAGCCAGCACGGCTTTTCCCTGGACGGCCGTGATGGTGCCATCTTTTTTCAGGCCGACTTTGTAATAATACACCCCCTCGTCCATTTCACCGCCGTAAAAATCCTCTCTCCGGGTAAACGTCCATTTTACGGGTCTCCCGGTTCTTGCAGCCAAGACAGCGGCGCAATAGTGACCGGCCATGTTCCAGGGTACCTGACTCCACCCCCCGAAACTCGCGCCCTGATAAAGGCAATGCATCTGAATCTTATTCATG
>CAZVRN010000095.1:0-9563 GCA_964629485.1 uncultured Thermodesulfobacteriota bacterium
CCCTCACCACGGGGTTCCATATAGTCAATGATGATCTGGTACTCGCCCCGGGCCTCATAGACCGAAATTCTGCCCCGAACCAAAACTTCCTGCCCGTCTTCCGGTTCAAAATCCAGATAGCGCTGTTCTCTTTTAAACATAACAGCCCGAAGCTGAGCCCCCTTGTCTTTCAAGGTGAGATAATAATGGCCCGACCCCGGAAGACGAAGGTTGGAAATTTCACCGCTCACCCAGACCTGACCGAACTTGAGTTCGATAACGTTCTTGAGCCGAGCGGTCAGTTCGCTGACTGACAAAATATCCCGGTTAAATAAATCTTCATTCACGTTTTAAAAACTTTTCCTTTATAATAATAAACCGCCTGGTAATGACAAAAAATTACCATGATCGTCATTTTTAAGCAAACGATTTCACTGTTAATTATTTATCAACAGGGGTCAGCCGCAACCAGTTGGGCGCAAGGACAACATTAGTTTGGTGGCAGTATCGTATCCGTAGTTAAGACCTCTTAAAAACTTCCTCGTGCTTGTCTTTCTCTCATCCTGATCAAGGAAGCTGGACCCGGCAAAAGATTTTTAACCAGGCAAAGACCAGTGATGAAACCTTTTAGAAAGACTTGATCTCTCGAATTAATATAGGCAGTATCTCCTTGAAATCACCGACCAGCCCAAGGTCGCAATGAGAAAATATCGGTGCGTTCCGGTCCTGGTTGATACCGACCATAAAACCCGGCTTTTTTACACCAACCAGATGGTGCATATGGCCGGAAAGGGCCACCCCGATATAAAGCTTGGGTCTGACTGTTCGGCCGCTGGTGCCTATCATCTGGATTTCCTCGGCCCACCCTTCATCGACCGGGGGCCTGGTCGCTCCGACTGCCCCGCCAAGAGCTGAGGCCAAGTCTTCGATAAGCCGCCAGTTTTCCTCGCTACCCACGCCCCAGCCTCCGGCAACAACTATTTCCGCCGTGTCCAGACTGCTTTGCCGCCGGCTTTCATCCCGCCCGGCCTCTACGACCCGATAGGTAATGTCTTTGCTCTCGACAACCGGCTTTAAGGGTACAATCCGTCCTCTGGCCTGTCCCGGCTGAGGGAGATCAAAGGTCCCCGGCTTTACCGTGGCCATCTGGGGCCGCCTGTGGGGGCAACTGATTCCGGCCATGATGTCGCCGCCCCATCCGGGAACTATAGTTCGCAATTCCCCCCGGGCCGTAAGTTCAAGATCCAGACCATGAGCCGACAGCCCGGTCCGCAGCCGGGCGGCCAGACGGGCCCCAAGGTCCAGGCCCACGGTCGTTGCCCCCAGTAAAAACACCTCGGGGTTATTTTCCCGGACCGCGGCTTCAACTACTTTGGTATATGACTGACTGCAGTAGTCATCAAGAAGAGGATCCTCGGCCAACAAAACCTCGTCAAGCCCGTAAGTCAGGGCCTCTTCGGCCAGGCCTGAAACGTTGCTGCCCACCAGCAGGCCCGCCACCTTCCAGTTAATCTCTTTGCCGAGCTCAAAGCCCTTTTGAACAAGTTCCAGGCTGACGTCGGCCAGCCGTCCCTGGCGGTGTTCCATGTATATCCAAATCTTACTTTCAGAAGCGGCCATCATGTCGTTCCTAACAAAAGCCAAGCCTGTGCAGCCTGGTGGCCAGTTCCTTTGCCTGAGCTTCAGCATCCTGCCCATCAAGCATCTCGGCCCTGCGGTCAAGCTCCGGTTTAAACAGGTCAACCATCCGGGTTGGAGAGTCAGCCAGCCCAAAACAGGGCTCAGTCAATTGAAGGTCTCCTGACGACCAGACCCGTATTTCTTTTTCCTCTGCCGCTAAAATATTCATCATGGTCACGTATCGCGGGTTGTTTATTTCCTTAAGAACGGCCAGCACCATGGGCGGGCTGATTTCCACGACCCTGTATCCGCCCTCGCTCTGGCACCGCACCCGGAAAAAGGAACCCTGAACAGACTCGATACGGCTGACAAACATCAGGTTGGGAACATCAAGAAACTCCGCCACCTGTGCACTGACCTGGGCCGTGCCGCTGTCTATGGTTTCATTTCCGCAAAGTACCAGGTCAAAATCTCCGGCAGCCTTAATAGCCTCAGACAGGATATAGGCGGTACCCAGGGTATCCGAACCCCCGAAAGCCCGATCAGAGAGTAGTATTGCCCGGTCGGCGCCCATGGCCAGGGCCTGGCGAATGACCGGCGTCATCTCCGGCGGGGCCATGCTTATGACCATTACATCGCCCCCATATTGTTCTTTCAGCCGCAAGGCCTCTTCGAGAGCGTTTTTGTCCAGCGGGTTGATGGTCGAAGCAAGACCTTCTCGAATCATGGTTTTGCTTTCCGGGTCCAGGCTCACCCTGTGCCAGTACTTTGGGTCTGGAACCGGTTTCAAACAGACTATTATGCGCATGGTTTCCGATAAAAGTAGAGGGGCCAAGCAGTATGGCCCCTTGAATTTTAACCGGCGACCGACATGGCGGCCCTGCTCAGGACAATTTTAGCGATCTCCCCGGTGCCACCGGCCGGGATAGTCACGACCGCATCCCTGAGGAGACGCTGGACAGCGTACTCCCTCATGATCCCGTAGCTGCCATGAACCTCAATAGCGCGTCGGGCCGACCTGGCGGCCGCTTCGCACGCGAAAGATTTCGCCAGGGCTGATTCGGCTTCAACGCGCATACCCTGGTCCACCATCCAGCCGACCCGATAGGTGGCCAGCCTGGCCAGCTCCAGGTTCGAGTAAATCTCGGCCAGATAAACCTGAATCTGCTGCAGCCTGGAAATAGGCTGGCCGTACGCGATTCGTTCGTTGGCAAACTTTACCGCTTCCTCAAGAGCGGCGTTTAAAATACCCAAGCCGACCGAGGCCATTCCCGGCCTCCCGCATTCGACAATGCCCCGCAGGGCGACAGTCATGCCGTCCCCTTCGCCGCCTAATAAATTTTCCGCAGGCACTTCACAATCCTGAAAGACCAATTCACCGGTGTTGGCCCCGCGCAAACCAACCTTATCTTCCTTGCGGCCCGGTTTGGCGCCGGGAAAATCTTTCTCTATGATGAAGGCGGAAAGACCCTTGCGACCTTCGCCGGTCCGGGCGATAACGACCCAGGTATCCGAAACGTGGGCATTTGTGATAAAGCACTTGCGGCCGTTTAGAATGTACTTGTCCCCCTCCAGCTTGGCCGAAGTCTGCATCCCGGCCAGGTCTGAGCCACCGGAAGGGTCAGTTACCGCCAGCACGCCCAGCGTCTCGCCTGTAGCCAGCCGTGGCAGGTATTTCTTCTTCTGTTCGTCAGTGCCAAAAAGATCCAGGGCGTAAGTGCACATGTGATGCACCTGCATGGCCATGGGTATAGCCGGACAGACGCGGCCCAACTCTTCCAGCACGATAACCCGGGCCAGATGACCCATGGCGGTACCGCCGTATTCCTGGGGAGTGATCACGCCGTTGATGCCCATATCGGCCATGGGTTTGATCAGTTCGACTGGAAACTCCCCGGTTTCCTCCATGGCGGCCATATAAGGGGGAATCTCCTTTTCGGCCCATTCGCGGATCGATTTACGTAAAAGCTCTTCACGTTCAGACAGCTTAAAATCCATGAACTTTCTCCTTTCTGATTACTCCAGCCGAGATTCGGCATCAAGGAAATCGACCGAAATCATCAGGCGTGAAGCGGTAGGGTTGACGGGCATATATTGAGACTTCTTAAAAACCTCATCCTTGAACTGAACTCACTGTCAGGTTTAAATTTAAGTCCTCGAAATATTATTAATATCCCCGTGGATAAAATGTTATTTAAGGCACAAACGCATAATTTACTGACGGCTCATCTCCGCCTTGGCTTCGGCCTCCTGTGTCTCGCGCTGTTGAGCAGGAGACAAACGCTTAGGTACGTCGATAACAATACGGCGAATCGTTCCGCTAAATGCAAACGGCGCTTCGTAATCGTCAGTGATAGGAGACCCGGCGTCCCGGCCGACATCCATGCCCTGGGCTGAAATCATACGCATGACACTTGGGATGTCGATGGAGCCGCACTCCTGCCCGTTTATCAGGAGTGTCGCTTTTGCGCGCCGCTCGATGCGCTCGAAACGCAGCGCCACTTCAGACGCTCCTACTGGTACCTGCTGGCTGGATACGACACGATGATGTTTGCGGAACAGGTTGTAATCAAAGGTAAGACGTCCGTCTTTAATGTAGAAGCTCAAACCGCTGGTGGTCGCCCCATAGCAGGCCAGCACCCCATTCGCGTTCTCGTCTGTCCGTTCAATTTCAGCCGTAATGGTGAAAGAGCGGTTACCGATGCCAGGAGACGCGTCCGAATTGATGTGAGATATCGGAGGATAGAACACATAGCGGCGTCTTTGGCGGGGGGAATATGGTTTGGGTCTACCGCCGAAGAGCTGCCAGGTACGGTCGTCCAGGGGTAAAACGCCGTACTTACCGGCCTCCGCCCACCAGAGATCGACCAGTTCTTTCAGCTTATCAGGCCGCTCCCGGGCCAGGTCATGGCATTCGGAAAAGTCTTCATCCACGTGGTAAAGCTCCCACTTGTCATCGTCAAAGTCAGTGCCTTGCTGATGGAAGGCCACGGCTTTCCAGCCGTCACACCAGATTCCGCGATGCCCGAACATTTCAAAATACTGTATATGCTTACGCGTGGGTTCATTGGCCTTATCAGCCGGAAAGGTGTAAGCGAGGCTCTGGCCGTGAATGGGCATCTGCGGTACGCCGTTGAACATCTCCGGCGCCTCGATGCCGACAACATCGAGAACTGTGGGCGTAATGTCGGTCACATGATGATACTGCCGGCGGAATCCGCCTTTATCAGTGATCTTTTTTGGCCAGTGGATAATAAGAGGATCGCGGATGCCGCCTCCATGGGTATTCTGCTTGTAACGCTTGAGCGGCGTGTTGCCTGCTTGAGCCCAGCCCCAGGGATAGTTGGTATTAGTGCTCGGGCCGCCGATCTCATCAAGTCTTTCCAGGCTCTCCTCAAGGTCCTCCGAGATACCGTTGAAAGACTTAAAGGTGTCGAGCACCCCGATAGGCCCGCCCTCCTGACTGGCTCCGTTGTCCGACATCAGGAAAAGAAGGGTATTGTCAAACTCACCAATTTCTTCAAGAAAATTCATGAAGCGGCCGATGTGGTGATCCGTGTGATCAAGGAAGCCGGCAAAGGCCTCCTGCAGTCTTAAAGCGAGCTTTTTCTCACCTTCGGTGAGTTCATCCCAAGGCTTAACGCCGGGATTGCGCGGCGCAAGGTCGGTATTTGGAGGGACGACGCCCATTTCTTTTTGCCGGGCGAGCCACTGCTCGCGAATCTTATCCCAACCTTCATCGAAGCGGCCGCGATACTTTTTAATATATTCCGGCGGCGCCTGATGCGGTGCGTGGGTGGCGCCGAAACACATATAAAGAAAAAATGGTTTCTCAGGCACCAGGGATTTCTGGTCGCGTATAAATTCTATGGATTTATCCACAATATCCTCGGTAAGGTGGTAGCCTTCCTCTGGAGTCTTCGGCGGATCGACCGGGTGGTTGTCATAGTAAAGCTCAGGATAGAACTGGTTTGTTTCTCCCTGGAGAAAACCGTAGTAACGGTTGAAACCTCGACTGAGGGGCCATTGATCGAAAGGGCCCGCCCCTGATGTTTCGTCCATAGGCGTGAGGTGCCATTTACCTGTGGCGAACGTAGCATAACCCTGTGCTCCAAGGATCTCGGCCAGCGTTGCTGCTTTTTTGGTGATGGACCCCGTGCAGTTGGGAAAGCCGGTATCAAAATTTGAGAGACCCCGCATCCCCACCGAATGGTGATTGCGGCCGGTCAAAAGAGAAGCGCGCGTGGGAGAACAAAGCGCTGTGGTATGAAAATTGGTGTAACGCAGGCCGTTAGCTGCTACACGGTCTATATTGGGTGTCTCTATAGAGGAGCCGTAACAGCCAAAATGAGAAAAACCGGTGTCATCAAAAAGGATGATGACAACATTCGGCGCATCCTCGCGGGGATGAGGGCGGTCGGGCATACCGGGCTTTGAGTCCTTGATAGTACGCCCGATAATACCCTGAAAATCACTTTTATTAGGCATCCTTCACCTCCTTGGCAATATTTTGGGAGTTGGGGAAACGATTCTTTCTGCCAAGAGCATAGAAAAGAGAGCTTGACCTGTCAAGAACGTAAACAAATAAAAAAATAAATGATAGCGGATACAGGAATCAAGGTGAATTGTTTCAAGGTATTTAAGGGCGGCATTATATTGCCACCGGGCTCATTCTCCACGAGGAAGCAATGGTGTTCTGTCTTCGCGCATAAACCGAACTGACTCAGAAACCATTTGACAATTAGTTTTCAAGCCGATTAATTTAATAAGATCTAAATTGACCATGCGGCTTACAGTTTGCCGTTCAGAGATGAGAAAGAAGGGAGTTGCGCCGACGGTGGCGCATGGCGGGACCTGACACCGTTGTAGATGTCTAAAGATATAAAATGGCTGAGTCACGCCTGCTTCCTTATCGCTCTCAAGGACGGGATAAGAGCCATCACTGAGCCTTATGAAACCGGATTTCACGGGATCATAAATTATGCGCCGGTCGAGAAAGGGCCTGATATCTGCACGGTAAGCCATAAATACAGAGGTCATAATCGTGTCTCGTCCTGCCTTTGGCAGGTTGGCGGACGAAATTTTACGGTAATCTCATACGAGGAATATCAATGCATTTTATCCCGGCGGTCATGCCGCCTGCAAAAGAGAGTGAACAATCCTGGTGGTTTCTTTTTCGCGAATATAAGCTTTTGATTAAACAGGAAAATGGAGCCGTCTCCATCCCGTTTCTTTCCCGGACAGATATAAAGAATCTGAACCCTGTCCGCACGCAGTATCTGGGAAAACTCAATGGCAATCCCTGTTATTCCGGGGAGTTGTCCGATCTGGCTGAGCCACCGCCGGGGATGGCCTTTCGCGGGCTTAGAGAACTTTTTGAAAGTTTCGAACCGGAACAGTTTAAACTGGCCGGGCGAGCCTTTCAAATAGTAGACTGGGACCGAACTCACCAGTTTTGCAGCCGATGCGGGGCGCCTGTTGAAACTAAAAACGATGAACGCGCTAAAATCTGCCTCGGGTGCGGTTTCTTGAGTTTTCCACGTCTGTCGCCCGCGATTATTGTGGCCGTCTTAAAAGGCAGCCAGATACTCCTGGCTCACAACAACCGCTTTCCAAACGGGTTTTACAGCGTCCTGGCAGGCTTCGTGGAGCCGGGGGAAACTTTCGAAGAGTGCGTCAAACGGGAAGTACAAGAGGAAGTCGGCATAGGGGTCAAGAACATAAGGTATTTTGGCAGTCAGTCCTGGCCCTTTCCAAACTCGCTCATGGTCGGTTTTATCGCTGATTATGATCGGGGTGAAATAACCATTGATGGAGATGAAATTCAGGATGCGGGTTGGTTTAAAGCAAATAATCTTCCACGTATCCCGGGTAAAATCAGCATTGCGCGTCGCCTGATAGACTGGTTTATTGCAAATAACCAATGACAGGGGCTGTATTGCGCCTGACAAAAGGATCTTTTTTTTTAAATTAAATAAGGAGGTACTATAATGCCGGAAGCGTCCCAGATTAAGTATTTTCAGGACCTGATCGAGTATCAGGCTCAAGCCCAGGGAGACAATCCTTACATTTTGCACGAAGATCAGGTGATCAGTTTTAAGGAGTTTGACCGCGCCACCTGCCGAGCGGCCAACGGATTGGCAGCGCAGGGGGCCAAACCCGGTGACGGCATGGGAATCCTTATGGGCAACTGTCCTGAATACCTCTTTTTATTTTACGGCCTTCCCCGGGCAGGGTTTTACTCTGTGCCGATAAACGTATCGCTCAAAGGAGACGGACTTCGTTATATTATTGAAAATTCCGATGTAAAATACCTGGCGGTTGACGACACGCTCTATCATAAGATCAGCGAATTTAAAAAGCCGGTGGAAGCGGTTAAGAAAATTTTTATCAGGCGCACCACGGACCAGCCTCTGCCGGAGGGGACAATCGACCTTGAGGAGCTTTTGAGCGCGTCTGACGAAAAACCTGATCACGAAATTGACCCTGAAGCCATCACATATCTTATGTACACCTCGGGCACTACCGGCTTCCCCAAGGGAGTAGTGAACAGAAACGGGCCGGGAGACGCCAGCAGGCTGCTGGGGATTGCACAGCTTCTGGTTCAGCCAGATGATATTCTCTACACCGCCCTGCCCCTTTTTCACGCCAACGCTCTGGTCCTGACCGCCAGCTTCGCCATGGGCGCTGGCAGGCCGTTCGGATTGGATAAAAAATTCTCGGCTTCCCGTTTCTGGGACAGGATCAGGTTTTATGGCGCAACCCAGTTCAACGGCCTCGGCGCTATGATACCGATACTCATGAAACAGCCCGAAAAGCCAGATGACGCTGATAACCCTGTCCGCCTGGTTATTTCGGCGGCGTGTCCGGCAAATCTCTGGGAGGCTTTTGAAAAAAGATTTAATTTAAAAATCTGGGAAGCATACGGCGCGGTGGATGGCGGCGGCGTCTTGATCTTTAACTTCGGCAACGCTCCTGTGGGCTCGGTGGGAAAAGTTCTAGGGGACACTGAGTGGAAGCTGGTTGACGATGATGGGAACGAGGTTCCTCAGGGTGAGATCGGCGAACTGATCACCAAGGTTAAGGACCGCAAAACAGGCGGGGTGGAGTATTACAAGAACCCGGAGGCCTCACAAGAAAAGGTGCGCGGGGGCTGGGTCCATTCCGGCGATTACTTCTATGCGGACGAAGAGGGAAACCTGTTCTTCACGGATCGCAAAACCGACTCCATGCGCCGCAGAGGTGAAAATATCAGTTCCTTTGAAGTGGAGAGCGTTATTGAAAAATATCCGGACGTGGAAGTTTGCGCCGCCTTTGGTGTTCCCTCAGAACTGGGAGAGGACGAAGTCATGATATGGGTCAAACCCAGGGCCGGAGCGCAACTGGATCTTAAGGACCTCATACGGTATTGCGCGAAAAACATGGCTTACTTCATGGTACCCCGGTACATTGACATCGTGGACGACATCCCCCGGACCGAGACCTTAAGGATTATTAAAGGCGACATGAAAAAACGAGGGGTGACGGAGAGGACCTGGGATAGGGAAAAGGAGATGCCTGATTTCAAGTTAAAGTAACGGTTGCCGGCCGCACTGGATAGGACACCAAAAATCGGAATATAAGGAGGAAAGCAATGGGATATCTGGAATTAGATCTTAATATCAGCGATGAAGCGAAGGCCATGCATGAAACCGTAAAAAAATTCACCGCGGAGGTCATGCGCCCGATCGGTATCGAACTGGATAAGCTGGCTGATCCGGCGGACGTGATTGCAAAAGACTCCAAGCTCTGGGACGTGTTCAAGACTTACCGTGAACTGGGCCTGCACAAGGCGGGCATATCCAAGCAGTTCGGCGGCATGGCTGAAGACATGGATCCCAAGGTAGGCCCCCTGATGGCCCAGGAAATGGGCTATGGAGACGCGGGCCTGGCCATCAGTTTGGGTGTATCGGCCTTCCCCATGA
>CAZVRN010000096.1:0-9534 GCA_964629485.1 uncultured Thermodesulfobacteriota bacterium
GGAAATTCTCAGGGAAGCGCGAAAGGGAGGCATCAGGATCATCGGCCCAAACTGCATGGGTCTTTATTATCCGGATATGGGAATTTCCTTTAGTGACGCCATGCCCAAAAAGTCCGGAACGGTCGGTTTAATATCTCAAAGCGGCCAGTTGGCCGAAGAAATCGGCCGGTACGCCGCCCTGAGAGGCGTCTATCTCAGCAAAGGCATAAGCTATGGGAATGCCCTTGACTTCAATGAGTGCGATTTTCTGGATTACCTCTCACAGGATGAAGAAACCAAGGTCATTTTAATGTACCTGGAAGGCGTTCGAAACGGAGGCGGGTTTTTCAGTGCCCTTTGCAAAGCCGCCTCTGTTAAGCCCGTGGTTGTGCTTAAAGGAGGAAGGGGGGAATCAGGGACCAGGGCCGCCGCCTCTCATACGGCCTCCCTCGCCGGATCACAGAAAGTATTGACCTCCCTGATTTCGCAAGCCGGCGCGGTCACGGCCAGACATTTTGAGGAACTGATTGACCTGGCCGCGGCTTTTAATTTTTTGCCGCCCCTATCCGGATTTAACGTGGGCGTGGCCGGAGGAGGCGGAGGAGCGAGTGTACTGGCCGCGGATCAATGCGAAGAGGCCGGTCTTAAGGTCATTCCTCTGCCGGACGAAATACGGGAGGAGTTAAAAAATAAAGGCAGTGGCATCTGGGACTGGATCGGCAATCCGGCGGACATGTCCATTCGTGACAACCGCGATTTCAGGCCGGGCGACATCATGGAACTCATGGCCGCGAATGATAACTTTCACCTTCTCATAGCCATTATGTCAGACCCGCACCATGAACGCCAGAGAGGCACCACGGCCGACTCTTATCTCAAGGATTTTAAGCTTAAAAACCGAAACAATAAGCCCCTGCTTGCCGTGGTGCCTGATAAAGCTCTGGGATCGGAAGATTGTAATCATTGGAGCTGGAAGGTGATGTGCGATCTCAGGACAAAACTTATCGCCGAAAATATTCCTTTTTATCCAACCGTTGAACGAGCCGCTGTGGCCGCGACAAAGCTTGTCCGGTACTACCAGAGAAAAAAATAAGGCCGGAACTGCTCCTCATTGGCCCGCGATTTTGGCTTGCTTTTGTTTGGGGACGAAGGCAAAGGGAGATTTTGGGTATAATAAAGAGTTGGGCCGCAAAAATTAATGCTTCCCGGCCATTGTTTATGACCGCCTCGTTAAACTGAACCGGGGATTATTGACCTCTCATTTTCTAAGCTTGATATATTCAAACATGCACGCGGGGGCGGCGCCTTTTTTGGGCTGCCAGTATGCAATCTTCGGCCGCAGACCGTAAGATCCGGACCAGGCCCAGAGCAAGGCGCGGGTCTTGGCCTTTTTAATAACATGCTCCAGCTCCCTGTTGGTGGCTATCCTCTCCTTCATGGTTAAAGCCCGGTCTGCGTTGGCAATGGCCTCGTCAATCTCGGGAGTCCCGTAATAGACCTGAAACCCGGTAGACAGAAATCCGTCGTACAGGGCTGAATGACGTTCCGCGTTATACCAGGTAATGCGGGTATCAAGCCCGTGCAGTTTCTTGGTGTGGAAGTACGTATGGTAGGTTGCGAATTCCAGAATATTGAATTTGACCTTGATTCCTATATCGGCCAGGTTCGCGGCAATGGCCTCGACATAGTACTTCTGCCCTGATGTGAGGTTGTAAACGATTTCAAAACCGTTCGGGTAACCGGCTTCGGCCAGAAGCTTTTTAGCCTTTTCAGGATTATAGGGATCCGGGACTGCTTCCTTGAGGTCGAACCCGATGGTAATGGGCGTCAGGACGCTTCCCCACGGCTTGGCTCCGCAAAGGAGTACTTTTTCACAGATTGTCTTGCGGTCAATGGCCAGGCTGATGGCGTCGCGAACCCGTTCGTCCTTAAGCGGACTGGGTTCGTTTGGGAAAGCCAGGTCAAGGTAAATGAGACTGGAACCGGACTCAAAATCATTAGTCAGGAGTCTCAGTTTCGAGTCGCATTGTACGACCGGCCTTTGATACGAAGTCAGGGCCACAATGTCTCCTTCGCCGGCTTTCAGCATGGCCATCCTGGTTGCGGCCTCGGGCACATAAATAATCTTAAGCGTTTTGATTTCAGGAGTATGCCGGTAATGGTTTTCAACCGCTTCAACAGTAAAATAGCGATTCTGCTTCCAGTCGCCGGTCCACTTGAAAGGCCCGGCGCCGACAGGATGTTCTCTGAAGAACTTTTTGCCCGCCTTTTCCCGGTAGACCTTGGGAAAGATGCCCGTGCCCCACCAGAGACGACCGAAAAGCCCCCAGAAAGGTTTGTTCATATTAATGCGGACATGATGAGGCCCCATGACCTCTACATCTTTCAGATATGTCCGGAAGTAGTTGCCCAGAATCCAGCGTTTGCTGTTCCGGTGTTCTTCGATGCTGTATTTCACGTCTTCCGCGGTGACCGGCGCGCCGTTATGGAATTTAACGTCGTCCCGGAGGAAAAAATCAACGTACTTCCAATCCGGCCCGATCTTCCACGACTTGGCCAGGGCCGGCATCTCGTTCTGGTTCACGTCGGCCTCAAGCAGGTTGTCATACAACGTTTGTTTGAAATACACCCCGCTTAACCTCTGGGTGGTAGTGTCAGCGCCCAACTGATAAAAATAAGCGACACCGGTCACAAAATTAACATGTCCCTCCAGATGCTTTTTCTCCTTGGCGGCACTGGAAACGGATAAAGAAACTGTCAAAAAAATTACGGCAACAAACACTGCTAATACGTATCTTAGGCTGATTCTTTTCATGGTAACCCTCCTTAATCTTTGCCGAAAGACCTCATCCTTTTTTATGAGGGCTGTTTGCGGCATTGGGTTTAATAAAAGCCTGAAAAAGAATGTTCCTCTTTTTGTTTTGAGAGTTATGCTGAGTGTTTCGCGCTAAAGATTGACAGCCTACAAATTTTCACGATAAACCCCTCAAGAACTTCTTTCTTTGGCCGAACTCATTGCCGGTCTTCCGCGATTTCAATAAAATTACTCGTTCTGAAGAGGTCTTAATTTATGGTCATTCCACTTATAAACCGTTCATGCCGTGTGCCCGGGCGAACGATGTAAGGCAGTGTCTTTTTTCAGTCGGAAGTTATCCATGAGATGGGGCTTTGATCCGTAAAGAAATGTCCACTTGAACAGGCGCTCCATGGCCTGGGGAAGTTGTCCGAAGTGCTGAAGGAACTGGATGCTTTTACCGTACTGGCGCCTCATGGCCTCTTTGTCTTTGTACCCGCAGCCCAGGGTGATGAGGTGAATGTTCTGCTGGCGGCAGTAGTCAAGCCCATACTGGACGGCGCACCCGAAATTGGATTCACCGTCGGTAACGTGAATCAGGATGTTACGCTGACGGTCTTGGGGCATGAGGTAGGCCGCGGCGATTAAAGCCTGGCCTGATGCGGTCTGGCCGGCAGGCGGGACCGACATGATGTGTTTGCCTTTGATCAACTTGGACATCATGCAGATGCCATCAGCTTCATAGTAGGCATAAGCCTCCAGACGGTTCTGGTAACCGGACAGGGCCTGGTGCAGGTTGGCCACGGTGTTTTCCACCATTCTCCATTTACCGCCGCGCATGGACCCGGAAGCATCCATGAGCAGGGTAACACTCCAGTCAAGGTTCAGCCTCCGGTCGACCTGTTTGAAACATCGCCCGGTCACCGGGGCCCGGTAGAGCCTGCGGCGGTCGATTCGGCCGGAACTCAGGCCCCGGCTGGCGACCAGGTTGGCCCCGGCGTAACTTAAAAAGACAGCCCTGAGCCGGCTGACCAGGCGCCGGTCGATCATGGGATGGGCCGGGATTGTAAAATCCATGCGGGAGATGGGGACCACGGAATCATCATCCTCACCGACCACGGACCGGATGATGGGCGTCAGGTCCGGCGAATGGGCGGCCAGCTCCATTTCTATCTCACGGACCAAATCCCCGGGCAGCCGGTTTCCAGGTTTTCCGCCCGCACTTGATTTTTTTGACCCGGCGGTCCGGACGCTGACAGCCGAAGGGTACCAGTGAAGGGTTTTGTCAAGAACCTTGAACCCCATCAGGTTTTTCTTAAGCCGGGGCCAGGCCCGGCGGAAGGCCTGAGCCCTGTGCTGGCAGCGGGCCGTGATGCTTAAGGCCGCCCGGTCAATTCCCAGCAGGAATGTGGTGAGGTCTTTCAGGGGGCCCATGGCTTCTTTTACGTCCGGGTTTTCATCCAAGCCCGGATCATGGCCGCAGGATACGGCCCACCAGCGGTAGAGCAGCCTTTCCAGGGATGGAGGGGCTTTCCCGAGTTCCTTCCTGATTTCGGAAAAGACCTGTTTCCTGACCGCGCGGGTGTAAAGACCGAATACAGTCTCATCGGCCACGTGGTCCACGTAGATATCTTCCCCGGCATAGACCACCTTTTGAAAAACAACCCTTTCCATGGGAGCCAGCCGCTCAAACTCGGGTTCCAGCAGCTTCCAGACGCGGGTGCTCCATTCTGTCCGGTGCAGGGCTTCGTGGGTCACCACCCCGACCAGATAGTCCACCTTTTCAGGCGGAACCGGATACTGGCCCATGACCATACCGGGTTCAAGGAGGATATCGTTTTCGGCGGAGCGGGACATTCCGGCGTAGTCAATGCGGCCTGTATTCCGTCCGAGGTGCCCGGCAACCTTGCGCAGGGCCCGCAGCAGGTTAGCCAGTTCCACGCTTTCCAGCGAAGAGGTGTTCTTCCGCCAGAAGGATGAAAAAGGGCCTGGTTCCGGCCGGTCAGTAAACACGGTAGACCTGGCCATCATCCGGTCCGGTGATTCGCGTTTCTACGTGCAGGGATAAAAGCACCGATTCCATGATATCTTTGCTGATCTGGAGGCCGCCTAAGAAGGCTTCTTTAATGGGAGCACCGACGGAAACCATTTCGGCGATCATCAAGGTGTGGCGGGTGGAGACGACCACCGGCTCCTGAGTATTGTTTCGGAGCTTGTTGGCCACGTTCACGATAGTCAGGGCCTCTGCCTCGGATATGCCGGCCTTGAGATGCAACACCCTGGTTTCCACCTCCTGGGGCAGATAGCCAAGCACGGTCACGTAAAAACGATCCCGCAAGGCCGCGTCCAGCATTTCAGTACCGATAAATTCTTCGCCTTCGTTTAAAGTGGCGAAAAAAACCACGCCGTCCGCCACCTTGATCAGGCCCAGTTCATCCGTCCAAACCCGGCGGTCTTCGGAGAGGACGGAAAAGAGCATGTTAAGCGCCTTGGGGTGTTCGGGGCGGTTGATCTCTTCGAGGTGGATTACACAGCCCGGGGTCTGGATGGCCTGGGGGAAGAGGTAAGGCTGGTAATAGGTTTCCCCGTCCTTGAGGCGGTGTTCCCCGAAGAGCTGGCCGGGTTCGGAGAGGATGCCGATCTGAAAAACGGCCAGGGGCCTGTTATTTCGGGCCGCGAACTGACGAACCAGGGTGGATTTACCGCAGCCCTGCTTTCCGGCCACCAGCACGTTGACCGGGTGTCGCTCGGACAAGGTTTTTATCCATGAAAGATTTTGGAGAATTCTTTCCGGCAGGAAGAAGTGCTCTTCCGGTTCCGGAATTTTTAAACCAGCCTCAACTCCGCTTGAAATCATGTTTTTCCCACGGTCTGCTTCCTCGAACTGGGTCATGAACCGTTTCCTTTCATAGAGCGCAGTGCCTCAGAAAAAAAGCTCTCTCTGCTTAGCCTTGAGGAATTTATTCAAACCATCTATGTTCCACCGCATGTTCATGGAACGAAGCTTGGAGATGATGATTCGAGCCTCCTGAATCCTTTCCGGCTGCGCCCCTTTGGGAATAGCGGCCAGACGCTTGGAAAGTTCTTTCATCTGCTCGTCTTCATTTTCCAGAGCCTCGGCCCGGGAGAACAAGGTGGTGGCCCCACACCTGGGACACTTGCGGAGATCAGCCTCTCCGCAAGCCGGTCACCCGGATTTGCATAAAAATTTGAACTCAATGTGGTCTGATGTGAAACCGCACTCATGGCAGGTAAGATCCATAGCCAGCCCTCATGTATGTGAACACCCCTTCTCCCCGGCCGGGAGAGAAGAAGCCCGGGGATTCAAACCTTCAGGGTACATATCTTTATTGATGCAGGGTTTGGCGGCCGGATAATACATCCGGCCGCCTATTTTTAACGGTTGTTTACCACGTCTTCAGCCAGGCCCTCGATACCGGCCGACTTACCCCATGGCGCTTCACCCAAAGCCACCTTCTGAATAGCCTCGCGGGACATCTCGTTAACGGCTAAGACTTCGGTGCAGTTGGGGCACTGCCTCATGGAGACGGAAGCATCGATTCTGGCGTTATACAGGTAACGGAATTCCTTGGGATCGGCCTCAAAGCCGCACTCCGGGCACTTCATTACGCGTCCTCCTTACTCTTCGGCAGCCACGCCGATACGGGGCAGAAGCGCCCCCGTACCGGCTGCCGCCCCGGGCCTTAGAGACCCTGAATGGTCCGCTGGATGATATTGTCCTGGGTCTTGCGGCTGATGTCCACAAAGTGGGCGCTGTAACCGGCTACCCGGACAATGACCTCCTGATACTTCTCCGGATCTTTCTGCGCCGCCCTCAGGGTCTCATCGGAAACCATGTTAAACTGCACATGATCCAGACCCAGGTCGGCCCATGTCCTGATGTAAGCTTTCCAGAGCTGGTAGCCTTTCTCTCCCTGAAGCTGCGTGGGAGAGAGACGCTGGTTCAGAAGAAAGGCCCGCCCGTCAGCGATATGATCAATCTTGGCACAGGACTTCAAAACCGCGGTCGGGCCTTTTTTATCCAGCCCCGGACCGGGGGAGATACCGCCGTCGTAAAGCGCATCTCCCTGGCGGCGTCCGTTGGGCAAGGCTCGAACCATGCTGGAGTAATGGATGTTGCCGCTTACGTTCTCGGGCAGAATGGGCCAGGGGTTTCCGCTGGGGTCCCTGATGGTCCAGGAGAATTTAGCCACCTCCCGCAGGCAGCGCAGCATCATGTTATCGGCATAATCGTCGTCGTTGCCCCATTTGGGCGCGTTGTTGACAAAGTCAAGCCTCATCTCTTCATAGCCGTCCCAGTTGGCGTCCAGGGCGTCCATGAGCTGATCCATGGTATATTTCTTTTCATCAAAGACCAGTTTCTTGATGGCGGTCAAGCTGTCGGGATTTTCGACCCATGTAAAGGCCGTGATCCAGGCGTTTCCGCGTTCGCCTTCAGGGTTGACCACATCAATGCCTCGTTCGATCGCCCGTTCGGAAATGCCCGAGAGGAAAGGCCGGGGGGCGATGGTGTCCTGCATGGACCTGGCCAGGTTAACCGTTCGGGTCAGCAGGCTGAACATCCATTGCATCTGTTTGGTCCACGCTTCAAAGAGCTGTTCAAAATCAGTGAACTTGCGGGCATCGCCGGTCTTGGGGCCCATCTGCATGTTGACCACGTGGTCGTAGCCGTTCCAGAGGGCGTACTCCATGATTTTAGCCGTATTTGCCGTGGCGGAGGCCATGCGGTATGGCTGGGTGCCATTTTTGGTAGTTGGGCAAGGCGACATGCAGGCCTGGTGGACCCAGGTCCGGGCTTCCTTGAGCGGATGTCCGTGCCAATGCATGGCGTTGGCGATAAGGATGGGGTCATTCCGAATGGCTGGATAGCCGAGTCCCTGGCGGATGCATTCGAATATCTCCCGCATCACCTCGTCCTTGACCTTGGGATGCCAGCGAAAAGCGAAAGTGGGGTTGGACACCCTGACCAGCCTGGCGGCCTGCATCAGGGCGATAGTCATTTCATTGCAGGCGTCGGACCCGTCTTCATTGACGCCGCCGAGGGTCCAGACCCATGTTCCGGCGATACCTTGCAGGCCTTCCCGGACCCATTTACCCAGGGCCAGGACAAGCGGCATATCGTAGGCCCGAATCATAAACTCGCCTATCAGGTCCAGGGCTTCTTCTTTGGTAATGTTTTTTTCGTCGATGACATCTTTTTTATAATAGGGGCCGTGGTAATAATCCGGCCGCGCCGGCCAGGCGCCCTCCACCTGCTCCTTGCGGGCCAAAACCTGGATGAAATGATCGTACTGGAGGGATTCCTGCAAGGTTCGAGGCGGCTTAGCCGGGACCCTTTCGCAAGTCTCGGCCACGCGGAGCAGTTCCTCTTTACGTTTCGGGTCTGTCTCAAAGTGTTCAGCCACGATGCGGGCAAGGCGGGCGTACCGCTTGGCGTAGCGGATTGCCGCTTCGAGTATAATCTTCATGGCTTCCCAGTTGACAATTTTTTCATAAAGCGGGATCTTGTCCGGGTGAGACGGTCCCATGATCTCTTCCTCGGCCTCCTCGATCCTGCGGTCGATATCGGCGATGATGTCTTCAAAGGCCCGCTCGCCCTTCATGAAATATTCGTAGTTTTTGCCGGAATATCCTCCGACCACGGAGCCCCAGGCAAATGCGCCGGACTGCCACTTGGCCCAGTCTTCCGGGTCCACAATCTTGGAGAAGAGACCCATGGAGTCGCCTGTTTTATCGTAGTACTGGCCGATCTCGTGAACGGTCTTCAGGGACTCTTCGAGGGGTTCGGGCAGGATTTCGGGAAAATTATAGACCGCGGCGTTCATCATGCCGCCGCCGCCCTGCCAGGCTTCGGTCGAAGGAGTGGGCGTGGGTGAACCGACGATCTGGGACTGATGCACGATGTAAATCTGGTCGGTATCCCACATGGCCGCTTCCACCAGGGCCTGTTTCATAATGGGCGGCTCTTTGGCAAACATTTCCCTGAACTTGATTCTGCGTTTAGCCGGCTCCAAGTCCAGTTTGATAGGTGAAATGGGAGCGCCGCCGCTTGACCCTTTTTTCCAAACCGCCTTCCTGAGGTAATCCAGCCTCTGGGATCGCTTTTTTTCAGCGACCCACCACCATTCCTGTTTTTGTTCCAGTTCCTGAACTTCTTTTTCCGGAACCGCCATGATAATTTCCTCCCTTACGTTGAGGTCGCTTTTTGCTGAAAACGGGAGCACTGGCTTGCGTCGGCCTCCGCCTCAACCTCTCTTAAGGTGTAATAAGTTTGCCTCGAATCAACCTCCTGGTGGACGCAGTCCCCGCGGTCGGGTTGATCCTCGATGGCAAAAAAAGCTTCACATTCTTTGCAGGTAGGCATAGTCTCAACCTCCTTTAACGTTTTAGGTTTTCTTTTCCATCTGTCTGTGGGCCCGTTGGTAAGCCGGATCGGTGACCTCACCGATATCGGTGTCGATGAAGGTCATCCGGTCGAAATACGGACACTTGGCAGCGTCCTTGTTGAAGTAAGTAATCAAACCCGCTTCTCCTTCGGCGACTAACACCGGGGGATCGGCCATAATATCCGACCCCATCTTCAATATCCGGCAGGAGCCCCGGCCATCACTTTCATGAGCGTTCTCCGAAAAATTTTTGCATTTACCGCAAGCCACGTCAGGCATCTTCTCTCTTTCCTCAACGGTCCTGCCGGCCTGGCCATCGCGCATGGCGATGCTTTCAGCAACCTTTTTCCATTG
>CAZVRN010000097.1:0-9507 GCA_964629485.1 uncultured Thermodesulfobacteriota bacterium
TTGATTTCTGAAGCTCCACGTCGCCCAGGTCGACCCTGGACTCGATACGCTTATAATGACTGTTTACCGCGACAGCTAAAATCTTTTTCGCGGTTTCCTGGCCGATAACGTATTCATCGAGTATAGCCTTGATTTCAGCTGGTTTGGGGATCTGCTGGACTGCGGTGCCTTCTTCGCGTTCGTATTCTTCAGCAATAATATCATTACAAAGTTCGATGCACTCGTCACAAATATATACTGAAGGACCGGCAATCAGTTTCTTGACTTCGTCCTGGCTTTTGCCGCAAAAAGAACAAAGCAAATCCATGGGCTGACCATCACCTTTTTTTGTCATTGATCCTACCTCCGGTCTTCGGATTCTATCTCACGCTCTGTAATGACCCTGTCAATGATACCATATTCAACAGCCTCCGCAGAAGTCATAAAGAAATCTCGTTCCGTATCTTCCTGTATCTTTTTAACATCTTGACCGGTGTGCTTGGCTAAAATCAGATTAAGTTCCTCCTTGAGCTTCAAGATCTGGCGGGCCTGGATATCAACATCCGTGGCTTGCCCCTGAAACGCTCCCAGGGGCTGATGAATGAGTATCCGGGAGTGAGGCAAGGCATATCGCTTGTTTTTTGCCCCACCGGCAAGCAGCAAAGCTCCCATGCTTGAGGCCTGCCCCATGGCCAGAGTGGACACATCGGGCTTGATGTATTGCATGGTATCGTAAATGGCCAAGCCTGAAGTAACATTACCACCCGGGGAATTGATATAGAAATTTATATCTTTGTCCGGGTCTTCTGATTCTAAAAACAGAAGCTGCGCCACCAGCACATTGGCAACACTATCATCAACGGGTGTTCCTAAAAAAATAATTCGATCTTTCAGCAAACGGGAATATATATCATACGCCCGTTCTCCGCGACTGCTTTGTTCAACAACAAAAGGAATTAATGCCATCTTTAATATACCTTGGAAGCCCAGCTTGTCAAAAAGTTATTCTTCAAGTTCACCGCCGAGCTCGGATTTTTCCCCCTCAGCTATAGATTCTGGAGGGGCTTCAGTGTTTTTAATATTAGCATTTTCCAATAAAAAATTCAAGGCCTTATCAGCAAGCATTTGCTGGCTTAAAAAGTTTAAGGCATTGTTTTGACTATAAAATTCCACTATCTTCTCTAACGGTTGACCCATCTCCCTGGCCATCCTCATCATTTGTCCCTTTAGTTCGTCCTCTGTAACCTGGAGGCCCTTTATTTCAGCAATTTTTTCAAGGATTAAACCGGCCTTAACTCTTTTTTCGGCCACCGGCTGATACTCTTCCTTCAGTTTTTCCTCGGACATACCGGCAGCCTCGAGGCTCAGCCCGGACCGCGAGAAGTTAAATTTGGTATTTGCCACCATGGTTTCAACCTCTTGCTGAACCATGCCTTCCGGAATATCAAACTCCACCATATCAAGAAGCTTATCTCTAAGTTGACTTCGCAGGAGTTCTTCTACGCGCTGCTCTTCCACCCTGGTCAAATCAGCCCGGACCTGTTCTTTCAAATCTTCAAAGTTTTTAAACTCTGCGCCAAGATCTTTGGCGAATTCATCATCAAGGTCGGGGAGCACTTTTTCTTTAATATCCAGAAGCGTTACCTCAAATCTGACATCGTTGCCAGCCATTTTTTTATTATAATGATCTTCTTTAAATGTGACCCTGATCTCCTTGCTCTCACCCTTGGACAGACCGATAAGCTGTGATTCGAAATCAGGATTGAACGTTCCGGAACCAACCTCAAGCTGGTAGCTGTCGTTGGCCCCGCCTTCCAAAGGTTCTTCCCCGATATAAGCCTTATAATCTATGACCGCAATATCTTTTTCCTTAAGGGGCCGTTCCTCGTCTATGCCTTTAGTTATGGCGTAAGCTTCGCGCAACTGCTCAAGTCTCTTATCGATCATTTCCTCGGTTACCTTAACTGGTTCCCGTTCCAGTTCCAGCCCTTCGTAGCCTTCGATTTCAAATTGAGGCTTAATTTCCAACGAAAACGTAAAACGATAAGGTTCGCCTTCCACGTAATTCGATTCTTCGAGATTGGCTGGCATAGCCAGTTTTAAATCGGCCTGCTCCAAGGCCTCGCTCAAGGCTTCGGTGATTAGTTTCTGTGTTACTTCCTGCTCGATCTGGGGGCCATATACCCTTTTAATCATGCTTAAAGGCGCCTTGCCGGGCCTGAATCCTCTAAATTTTGTTCTCTTTCTAATCTGCTTGAGACCTTCATTTATCCGGGCGGAGACTATCTCCGCGGGTGTTTCTACTATTAATTTTTTCTTCGATGGTCCAGTATCTTCCCACTTGAAATCCATAATTATCTCCATGTAATTACCGACGGTGGTGCGAGAGAGGGGACTCGAACCCCTACGGCCGCAAGCCGCTGGCTCCTAAGGCCAGTGCGTCTACCAGTTCCGCCACCCTCGCACAGGCCTGGCTGAATCGTTCCATATATCTATTATACCTAAGCGTGTCAAGTTTATTCATGAGTAATTTCAACTCCGAATCAGAACTAACAATATCTCTTAATCCCGACCTATTTGACGAACCCCAATAAAATCCATTTCATAAAAAAGCAACTAGCCGCACCACCGATTATCACTATCGAATTGGAATGTATTTTCAATGTGCTTTTAAGAGTTCTGTTTTCACTTCCTTCAGCAATTGCCTTGCTTCAGCAAGGCCGGGATTCATCTTCAAGGCAACCGCCAAGTATTTTGCGGCGGCTTTAAAATCACCCTTTTCATGACAGGCACGGCCAATATTGAAATAAAGATGTTCATCGTCCTTGACAAAGGACAGGGCCTTTCTATAAAAAGAGATAGCCTGCTGATACAGCCCCTGCTTTCTTAACTCAATTCCCAATTCATTAAAAATATGTTTGTTGTTGTTTTCAAAAATTGCTTTAACTTGAGAAATTTGCTCGAAAATATCCTTGGCTTTTTCCAGTTCGCCCCTTGAAGCATAGACTTTCCCCACTCCAAATTTAGCACGGAGATTTTCTTCATCAAGTTTAAGGACTTGTTCATACTCATATTCGGCGCTTGAATATTCTTTTTTCCGGTAATGTTCCTGGGCTTTTGCAATCCGCCTGTCTATACCTATCTCTCTCAGGCTCTTCTTGTTTTTATAATAATCCGGCCGGAAAGTAAAATGCTGTTTGAATTCCGCTATCTTAACCTGCTCGATGAACTGGAGGGGTTCGCCATTGATATCAAGCGGCTTCAGGCTCACGGTTTTTTCATTTATCGCGTCAATCAAATAATAACTTTCCATTTCCTGGTCCCGCGTGGTGCCGCCTGTTCCCAGGGAAATCTTTTTTGTTTTACTATAAACCCCTTTTTTTATTTCAGACACTTAATCCACTCTTAAATCATGGGTATGCTTGTATCAATATACTCACAGGATTTAACCAGGTCAATCAGATTCCCCGGATAAAAATTAATAAGTTCGGTTTTTACGAAAAGATATTCCCATCTGGCTTCACCAAAGGATTTTAAACACGGACTTATATTTAATTTAACCACCGCAAGTTGAGACACAAGATTTGTCTATTGAAAATTCTTGCACAAACTCGAAGATAGTGTTAGAAATAAGGCCCGGTGGAAACATAGTATAACGCAGTGTTTTCCCGACAGAAGATACGAGAACGATTTCTATGTTATCTAATTGTTCTTTTTGCATAAAATGACTTTGCACTAATTTAGACCGAGTTCTTTGTCCCATAAATCAAGTTGCAAAAGTTATAATATATTATAAAAGCTTATGCATATTTTTTGTATTTCAGTTAAGCCCGGATCAGGTAAACAGACACAGCCGCTCAGGTTTGAGATTTGAGTGTGTTCATGGATGTGCCTGAGAGACTTTTGATCTTAAGGCCCGGCTTGATCTGCCTGAAAAAAAAATACTGGTTTGCCGGCTTTGTTTATTAATATGAGGGATCATTTCGCGGCCAATTGATGAAATTCATGTCAAGAAGTAACTTTAAATGTTTGTATAAATATGACATTATGGCGACCCAAGGTCTGATATCATCTATCTTTTTCAACAATTTTGGACAATTTTATTATATCAAAAAAACACGATGGTTCAGCCTTTTTTTAAAAAAATATTCTTCTATGGAGCAAGAGTGAATCAAGCAGAAACTTGATTCTCAAACATGGGCCAAGCAGGATGACCAGAATGCAGAAGGACATAAAGACTGAAAAAACGGGCTGTTATATGATTAATGAGGTCTCTCGACTAGTTAACTTATCCCAGAAAAGGATTCGAGAGTATGAAAAAGAAGGTTTTCTCAAACCCGCCCGGCAGAAAAAAACTAATAACAGATACTACACCGACTTTGATATTCTCCAAATAAAACGTATCAATTACCTTATCCACGAACGCGGATTTACTCTTTCATCACTTCGCCACCTCCTGGTTTTGGCTCCATGCTGGAACATCTTTGGCTGCGTGACCAAGGAAGGATGTATTGCTTACCATAATCCCCATCAACCATGCTGGCAGCTTAAGAACAGAACCAACGACGCAAATTTCAACTCTTGTGAACAATGCGCCATATTTCTGAACCGCCAACTGAATCCCGAGCCGATTCTGGTGAAGGAGCAGAGCCAGTGGTAAACATACCTTAGCACATCTTTCCACTGTTCTTATCTTGACTGATTCGCCATATGACATAACGGGATTAATCTTAGTGGGCGGGGCTTCCCGCCGTATGGGCAAGCCCAAAGCGCAAATAAAGTTGTCAGGCCAGACAATCTTAGAGCGTGTTAGAGCAAAATTGACACCGCTCTGCCGGGAAATCATTCTGGTTACGAACCAGCCGACTGATTTCCTGGAGTATGATCTTGAAATCGTACAGGACCTTATCCCCGGCCGGGGTCCCCTGGGAGGACTTGCCACCGGCCTGTTGCATGCGCACTATCCCTGGGCCCTGGTGCTGGCCTGTGATCTGCCTTTTGTTAAATTGCCACTACTGGACTACTTGGCCCAAAAGGCCCTTGCTGCACCTCCGGGACCACGCGCTGTGATTCCGCGGCATAGCGCCGGCTGGGAGCCTTTAGTGGCTGTTTATTCCAAAAGCTGCTTAAAACCGGCGCACAAACTCCTGTCCCTCAAAAATTCACGTATCAATGACTTAAAAAACTGCGGTGTTTTTTTTGAGTTCGTGCCTGAAGGAGAGCTCCTGAAGCTGGATGGGCAGCTTCTTTCATTTGTTAACCTCAACACACCGGAAGATCTCGAAAGGGCCAAAAAACTGCTTGCGGAATGAAAGTGTTGCCCAAAAACCCCACCTTTTTTCAAGTGTTGTCATTTTGCCACAATTTATTGGACCCACGAAAAACCGCGCGAGATATTATAAAAAAATTATAAATAAATTCAATGTGATATGAAAGAAAAAATCCTGCACTTCTCAGAAGAAATCATGGCATGTTCTTTGCTTCATTGACCGTCAAGTATTATATGGGGAGGAATCCATGCCGCAGTTCGTTCAGCGAACATTGAAAAAAAGCGTTTCATGTATCGGAATAGGTCTTCATTCCGGCCAAAAAGTTCATATGGCCATGCACCCCGGACCTGAAGATGCCGGGATTACCTTCGTGCGCACAGATATAAGCGGAAATCCGGTAATCAAGGCCTGTCTGGAAAACGTGGTTCATACGAAGAGGGCCACCACCTTGGGATTTGACGGGATCACCATCTCCACGGTTGAACACCTCTTATCGGCCCTTGCAGGTCTCGGCGTGGACAATGTGCAAATCGAAGTGAACTCATCGGAAATTCCGATTATGGACGGGTCAGCGGCGCCCTTTGTTTTTCTTATTAAAACAGCCGGCCTCAAAAGGCAAAACAGGCCGAAAAATTTTTATTTCATTCACCGACCGATTATGGTGAAAGATCAAGACAAATTTATCTCGATAGAGCCGGCTTCAAAATTGATTATCGATTATTCTATTGATTTCAATCATCCCATGCTTCAGAGCCAGACGTATCAAGTAAGCCTCTCCCGCTCGGTTTTCGAAAAAGAAATCAGCCGCGCTCGAACTTTTGGATTCCTTAATGAAGTCGAATACCTGAAAAAAAATGGACTCGCCCGGGGCGGCTCATTAGACAATGCCATCGTGATTGATCGTTTTCGCGTTCTAAACGAGGGAGGGCTACGTTACGAAAACGAGTTCGTGCGCCATAAGATACTGGATCTTATTGGTGACATTTCTCTATTAGGATCGCCGGTCATAGGACATTTCAAGGCATACAAATCAGGGCATACCCTGAATCACTCCCTGCTCACCAAGATCATAACCTCTCCTAATCTTTTGGGAACCCTGCCAGCCGATAATTTCATGCAGACATCAAAGTCTGCCCGACAGGAGGCAGCCCGGGTCACTGCCTAAAAAATAAGGCTATTTGCTGTTTTCACCTTGAAAGTCCGGCGCGAAGAATAGCCTTGCTTTTCCCCAACAACTTTTTTTATAGTTTTAACATCAAGTAAGATTTGGTAGTTTTTCCGCTGAGGGAAAAACTGCCTTTGATTTCTAAATTTGAATCTGGAGGGCTCCACACGGAAGGGGTCTACGATGGATACAAAAAAATATTTTGAGAGACAGGACGACCTGGAGCGAAAAAAAATACGTCTTGAACTGGGCTTGATCGGTTTCATTATCCTGGCGGTAATCGGACTGACCATCCTGGCGACGAATGTTGTTCGTCTTGGTCCGAACATCCCCATCTCGAACAGCATTCTGTTTTTCACGGTTGTAAACATCTATGCCATACTCCTGGTTTACCTGATCTTCCTGGTCCTGCGAAATCTCTACCGCCTTTTCTTCGCGCCCCGGCGGGAACTCATAGGCGCCAAACTGCGGACCAAACTGATAGTAGCTTTCATAAGTCTTTCGTTAGGCCCAACAATTCTACTTTTCCTTACATCGCTGCAGTTTATCTCCACGAGCGAAAACGCCTGGTTCAATACCAATGTTGAACAATCCCTGGCCGACTCCTTAAAGATCGGACAGTTTTTCATGGACCTCAACAAGGGATACGCGCTGGATTTCGGGGAAAGGATCAAACGAAGCCTTGACAACGGAAAACTCGCCGCTCTCCAGTCCTCGCGCCGGCTTGAAGCATTCTTGAAAACGAAACAGAAGGATTATAAATTCTCCCAGGCGCGAATTTATACTCCAAGCTTCCAGTCGATAGCCACGGTTCGGGGGTCGGAAATCTCCCCTAACCTGATCCCTCCACCGGCCGAGGACCTGCTTAAAAGTGTGATCTCCTTCCGGCAAACGCGCACCGCGATAATTCCTACAGAATACGGGGACGTCATTTATGTACTCTTGCCCCTGTTGAAAAAGAACAAAAGTGTGGAAGCAGTGGTGGAAGTAAGCTATTTCTTTCCGGTTCACCTGAGCGGCAAGCTACAAGCTATTGCCAGGGGTTTAGACGGCTACCGTGAACTCAAAGAATTCCGTGCCCCGATAAGAGTCAATCACTATGTCACACTGACCTTAATAACCCTGCTTATCATCTTCGCCGCCACGTGGTTCGGTTTCCGGCTCGCAGGCGGAATAACCGGGCCAATCATGAAATTGGCTGAAGGGACTCAAAAAATTGCTAACGGTGATTATGATTTCACTATTGACGTTCAATCCAGTGATGAAATCGGGACCCTGGTGGCCTCCTTTAATCGCATGACCAAAGATCTCAAGGCCAGTAAAAACGAGTTAACCCAAAAAAACATCGAACTGACAGAGAGCTATACTAAATTGGACCAGAGGAGGCACTATATACATATCGTACTTCAAAATGTGACGGCTGGCGTTGTTTCCACGGACGCAAATGGGAATATCACCACTATAAACAGTTCGGCCGAAGAGATGATCGGTTTGAAAGCCGAGGAAACAATAGGCCGAAAAATTCAGGACCTGCTGCCTCCGGAGTCCAAGGTAATTGTTGATGATCTCCTGGCGGCCGCCAAGGCTTCCCCCCGTGGGTCGGCGGAAAAGCAGGCCAGAATCAATGTAGGAGAGCGGGTGTTGAGCTTCCATTTTCACTTGGCCCTCCTTAAAGACGAACAAAGCCAGGACATGGGCATGCTCATCGTCTTTGATGACCTCACCGAACTGGAAAAAGCCCAGCGCATGCTAGCCTGGAGAGAGGTGGCGCAGCGGATCGCGCATGAGGTTAAAAACCCACTCACGCCGATCCAGCTTGCTACTCAGCGCCTGCGCAAGCACTACGGAGATCGCCTGACGGATGAAGACCAAATCTTTGATGAGTGTACGCTCATGATCATTCGCCAGGTAGAAGAGTTAAAGAGGCTGGTGGACGAGTTTTCCAATTTCGCCCGGCTGCCTGCAGTTCACCCGATCCTGAATGATTTAACTGAGATTGTGGAGGAAACATTAATCCTTTATAAGGAAGGGCATCAAGATATCCGGTTCATTCTGAAAAAGGACCCGACTCTACCAGCTTTCAACCTGGACCGGGAACAGATGAAACGGGTTTTGTTCAACCTCCTGGACAATGCCGTGGCGGCAGTCGGGAATCAGGGAAATATAACAATCGAACTGTCATATGACCAAACTCTTAAAATAATGCGGCTGGAAGTAGCTGACGACGGCGTTGGTGTCAGTCCCGAAAATAAAGACAGGTTGTTTGATCCGTATTTTTCGACCAAAAAATCAGGAACCGGCCTGGGACTCGCCATTGTCAGTACCATAGTGACCGATCATAATGGTTTTATCAGAGTGCAGGACAACCAGCCGAAAGGCACCAGGTTCATTATTGAAATGCCAGTAAAAACCTGAGGAAAGACCGATGAAGAAAAAGATATTAGTCGTGGACGATGAAAAGGATATTCGTCAGTCCTTAAATGGTATTCTGAGGGACGAAGGGTTTGATGTCATCCTCGCCAAGAACGGGAGCGAGGTTCTGGAGCGAATTGATGAGGACATGCCGGATCTGATCCTGCTCGACATCTGGATGGAAGGTGCCGAGCAAGGTCTGGATGTTCTCCAATATCTTCAAAGAGAATATCCTTTTCTCCCGGTCGTGATGATTTCCGGACACGGAAATATCGAAACAGCCGTCAAGGCCACCAAGCTCGGGGCCTATGACTATATCGAGAAGCCCCTTTCTTACGACAAAATTCTCCTGGTAATTGAACACTGCCTGAATTATCACCGCTTGGCTGAAGAGAATTTAGTTCTTAAAGGCATGACAGCCAAACGCTTCAAGCTCACCGGCGAAAGTCCGGCCATGCAGAACCTGAAAAAACAGATCAAAATAGTGGCCCCAACAAACGCTTGGGTTTTAATCAATGGCGAAAATGGCACCGGTAAAGAACTGGTGGCCCATACCATCCACAGGTTAAGCAAACGGGCTGACAGGCCCATGATTGAAGTCAACTGCGCCGCTATTCCTGAAGAACTGATTGAAAGTGAACTATTCGGTCACGAAAAGGGCGCCTTCACCGGAGCGGATCA
>CAZVRN010000098.1:0-9457 GCA_964629485.1 uncultured Thermodesulfobacteriota bacterium
CAATAAAGTTCGGTTTTAGTTTCCTTTGACAATTTTATTTAAAAACTTTTTTAGGACTTTACCCCTTGGCTGTATTGCAGCGGCCAGTACCGCAGTCACATTGTCCAGGCCTCCGGCGGCGAGCGCCAGTTCAATTAAATGTTGGGCCTTATGATCCATATCCTCATCCAGGGTTAAAACCTGTTCAATCATCTCCTCAGATACCATATCGGTTAGACCGTCACTGCAAATCAAGTAGATATCTCCCTCCTGGCATGACGTTTCTGTAATATCCGGCATAACTTCAGGCTTGATGCCCATTGCCCTTGTTAGGGTATGGCCAAACGAGGAGACTATCGTCGAATCATAATCGATAATTCCATTGAACTGCGGGTCTTCTGAAAAACGGTGATCCACGGTCAGGCGAGTTAACTGACCATCCCGGCAGCGAAAAATGCGGCTATCCCCGACATGGGCTACCGTCAAATTTTCTCCCTCGGCCATAATCAAAGCCAGGGTTGAACCCATATTCTCATATTCCTTGTTATTCTGGGCATCGTTATAGACTATTCGATTGGCCAGATGGATGGCTTGTAAAATGGTGTTGGTCCGGGGAGAGTAATCCTGGTTGAAAAAATTGTATCGCCTCGGATCTTCAATCGGTTTGTTTTGAAAATGCTTCACGTAATCGGCAATGGTTTGGGCCACTAGGGAACTGGCTACCTCGCCGGCAGCGTGCCCACCCATGCCGTCGGCTACAAGATAAAGGCCGATCGAATCATCAAAAAAATAGGAATCCTCGTTGTTTTCCCGGTTTAATCCGATATCAGAACGAGCCGCACCAACAAGGGTGGCCATGTTTCACCGCCGGTTTAGATGTTTAATATGTCCCAATTTATTGCTTTTTTCGTTTGGCCAGTTCATCCAGCTTTCGAGCGACCGTGTGAAGGTGGGCCGCCATCTGTTCAGCTTTCTGATAGCGTTTCTCTCGATCTTTCACCAAAGCCTTATTTATGATTTGTTGTATGGCTTTGGGGACGTTGGGATTATGCTTTGTGATAGGGTCCGGTTCCTCAGATGTAATTTTAAAAATAAGCGATGTCAGGTCATCCGCCCGAAAAGGCTGAACCCCGGTGAGAAGTTCGTAGAGGAGAACCCCCAAAGAGAAAATGTCGGATCGGCCGTCAACTTTCATTCCCCGGATCTGCTCCGGTGACATGTAAAAAGGCGTTCCTTTGACCACACCCGTCTTGGTCTTGGAGGAGGCGGTAGCACGAGCAATACCAAAGTCAGTTACCTTCACATCACCGTTGTCAAGCAGCATAATATTTGCCGGTTTGATATCCCGGTGCACGATTCCCTTTTCATGAGCATAACCAAGCGCGTCAGCCACTTTGGCCACGATTTCGATTACCTGGGGGAGAGGAAGCAGATTATCCTTCTTGGTGTGTTCTTTGAGATCATGGCCTTCCAGGTACTCCATGGCAATATAGGAAAGATCCAGATCCTCACCGGCGTCATAGATAGTGACGATATTGGGATGTGAAAGTATGCCTGCGGTTTCAGCTTCGATGAAAAATTGCTCTTTGATTTTTTCCACCTCGTCAGGCTCATACTCTTCTTCAAACCGAATGGTTTTAATGGCAGTTACCCGGTTGATTTTGGGATCTCTGCCTTGGTAAACAACACCCATGGCCCCTTTGCCCAAGACTTGACGATTTCATAGCGGCCAAGAGTCGGTTTGGTGTCTTCGCTGATAACCAGAGTTCCATCGTCAGCATGCTGACCTCCGGTTCCTAACCCGAAGATCATTGTTTCAGAAGCCACATTGAGCTTTTTAATTTTCGAATTAATATCACGGTAATTCGGGTCATGCTGGCCGATGTACTCATAAACAGAGACGGCTTTGTTCAGCATCCGTTTGCGCTCAAAGTCCAAGGCGAGATTATAAAGAATATCCTTGAGACCGTCATCTACCGGACAGCGCCGGAATTTGTCGAAAGCAAGATCAAGCTGGCCTTGTGACTGGAAGTTTAAGCCAAGCATACGGTTGATCTCAACCGATTCTCCCTCAACTTTTTCTTTACGCGCTTCCGTAATAAAATAACGAGTCGTGGTCACTGCCGCATACCCGAAAATGGTGAGTAAGACCGGATAAGTTATTTTGAACCAGATATCCATTCCAACAAACAGGTAAACCCCAACCGCAACAATACCAACGAGTACCACCCCGGAAACAATCGCCCCGGAGCCTGCTTTCAGGCGAGGTAGCAGAATTGACAGAAAAAGTCCGACCAGCAGGATAACTACCAATTCAATGAGGTTCATCAATCCAGAGCGAACGAGAAAGCCTCCTTTCAGCAAGTTTTGAAGGACATTGGCTGAAAACATCACGGTGGGCATGCTTTTGTCAATGGGGGTCACCTGAGGAATATCAATACCCGTGGCCGAAACGCCGATTAGGACAATCTTGTCTTTGAAAGCGGCAGGGTCTATTTTATCATTCAGTACATCGTAAAAAGAAAACCGAGGAAAGGCCTTTGAATCCGTAAAAGTCACAAAGAAATCAAAATTAGGATTGGTGGGAATGAAACGTGGTCCAAGTTTGAGGCCATTTTCGCCTTGAATCTGGATATTTTCAAATTGAAGCCCCTGAGTCAGCATAGCCAGCCTCAGGGCATAGGATGGAAAGGGCAGGCCTTTATAGTCAATAAGGAGCGCCTCCCGCCGAACCGCCCCGTCACGATCCGGCATGGTGTTGACGTGCCCCAAGCCGGCGGCGGCTTCTGAAAATACAGGAATTGGAGCAGTAATTTTAAAGGCCGGGATCATAAATCCACGTCCCATACCCTGGGCGTGTATCAGCCCGTTTTTGAGTAAGAACTCCTTAATGTCAAGTTCCTTATCCGGGTTGATAGTATACGGCCCAATCTCGAAAAAGACAGGCAGGACCACGTTCCCGGCGTTAGCTATGGCCCGGGCAAGAAGCTTGTCGTGATCCAAAGCAGTTTGCGCCTGGATCAACTTGTTAAGGAAGACTTTAGCTTCCGCGTTGTTTGATTGCAGGAATTTTGAAGAAAAATCTTTTCCCAATTCCCGAATCAGTTTAAGTCCTTCAGCGACCTCAGGCTCGGAAAAAATAACATTTAGTCCGATTAAACTGGCATTTTGCTTTTTCAGTTTGGTGATCATTTGGGCCACCAAAGAGCGCGGCCATGGCCAGCGGCCTAGCTTGGTGATGGAATCATTATCGATTTCAACAACCGCGATATTAGATTGCCTGGTTTCACCAGAAGCTCGAAGCCGCATACGCAAGTCATAGGTCTTCAATTCCAGAGATTCTAAAAAGTCAATCGGGAAACGGGCCAGAAGCAGAAAAATAAGGGTGATAAGAAGAGCAAGCCACATGGCAGGATTTTTTTTGATCATGAAAAGCTCCTTGGAGAAGAAATCCTTCTATGCGTATCCGTTCAAAAAGAGGCAGAGATGCTAAAAATTAAGCAAAAAATTGAGTCACATGACCTTCAGGTCTTATTTGTCCTTGAAAATATAGGTAAAATGATAAATCTTTTATCATGTTAAAGTCAAGACAAAACTCTAATAATAACATCCCGATGGATGTCTGAAAAAAAGCGATTTATAGTAAATCCTTTGCCAGCTAGAAATTTTTCGAATTAAGTACTTATTTTGGAAAAATCGGCCACCTGAGTGAAAAGCCCTGAAATTTCAGTTAATAAAGCCAGCCGATTGTCCTTTAGTTCCTGATTTGGATCGTCCACCAGCACTTCATCAAAAAAACAGTCAACCGCTGGTTTCAAAGATACGATTTGATTCAGCAAGCCGGTAAAATCATGATCCTGGGCCAGAGTCTGGACATGGGTCGACACCTCTTTATATGCGGCAAAAAGTGCTTTCTCTTCATCCTGCCGAAATCGGCTGCTGTCCAGTGGCCTTCGTTCGCCGAATTTTTTAATGATGTTGACCACCCTTTTGAACGCCAGGGCCAGATCGGCAAAATCCGGCTGTTTTTTTATCTCTTCCAGGGCCCAGACCCGGGCCGTAGCCGTGACTATGTTATCATGATGCAGGCTCAAAACCGCCTCTGCTCCGTCCGCGGAAGCACCCAGGCTAATTAGCTGGTTCTTAAGCCTGAGCCGAAAGAATTCAATCACATCAGTCTTGATTTCGGACTCCGATCTTTGCATCCAATCTTTTAACCCGCCCAGGGTATAATCAACCAGCGCGCTGAGAGAAAGTTGGTATTTTTTATCCAGGATAATGTTTATCACAGCAAGGGCTTGCCGTCTGAGGGCATAAGGGTCAGCCGCTCCCGTGGGGATCAGGCCGACACTGAAACAGCCGACAATGGCTTCAATCTTGTCCGCCAGACTTAGGAGCGCGCCTACCGAACTTTGAGGCAGTGGACCACCAGCCTTGCTCGGCAAATAATGCTCGGAAATAGCTAGACATACTTCTGCAGGTTCCCCGTCAAGTTCGGCATAAATTCGCCCCATTATTCCTTGAAGCGAAGGAAATTCATTGACCAGGCCGGTAACCAGGTCGCATTTGCAAAGCCGGGCCGCCCTGAGGAGGTGTTTTTTAATCCCGGGGTCAAGACAGTCAGCCAGGTACTCTGCGACGCGTGAAGTTCGGGTGACCTTTTCCCAGGATGTCCCCAACTGCGAATGAAAGACGACATTTTTAAGCTCCTCCTGACGTGATTCAAGCGTGACTTTGCGGTCTTGATTGAAATGAAATCGGGCGTCGTCCAGCCTGGCCTTCAACACCCGCCTGTGTCCTCGGCTGACGAGGTCCATGTCGCGTGCCTTGGTGTTATTAAGTGCTACAAAATACGGCTGAAGCGCGCCATCCTTGTCCGTTACTGCAAAATACCGCTGATGCTCCCGCATGGCCGTAATAAGTACGGGATCCGGCAGGTCAAGAAATGATTCATCAAACCGGCTACAGACCGCTACCGGTTTTTCAAGCATATTTGTAACCTCAAGCAGTAACTCCTCATCCGGCATGACCTGAAGTCCAACTCCCTGTTCCGCTACCACTCGGTCAATTTCCTGCCGTACTTTTTCCTGGCGCGTACTCGGTGAAACGATTACATTCACCGCGGCGAGTTTTTCTTCATATTCATCCGGTGAATTCACTATGACCGGTTTGTTATTCAGAAATCGGTGACCACGACTCAAATTTGAGGATTTTATTTCCCCAAGGCAAAAATCGAGGATTTTGCCGCTAAGAACAGCCAGCAGCCAGTGAATGGGACGAACAAAGCTGATTTTCCCCATGCCCCACCGCATGGATTTGGGGAAGGGTAGGCCTAATATTAAATCCGGCAGGGCCTGTGACAGGATTTCCTCCGCCGTTCGGCCCTTCACCGTCTTCCGCACAGCCAGGTACTCGCTTTTTTTAGTTTCTACCGTAATTAATTCCGAAACGTCCACACCTTGACCACGAGCAAATCCCCGGCCCGCCTTGGTTAGATTCCCTTCAGCATCATAAGCCGCCTTAACCGGCGGACCAGTTACCACCGTTTCAACATCTTCTTCTCTTGCGATCAGGCCCCAGGCGCCCACGGCCAATCGATTGGGTGTTCCCCAGGTCGTAATTCGATCATATCCCTCAGGCCCGCCGATCAGAATCTGGGGTAATCTTTCTTTTAAGGCTTTCAGGACAGGGGGAAGATACCCTGCGGGGATTTCTTCCACGCCAATCTCAACTAATAGATTCAATCCGCTCATGAGTGGTTCTCCCAACGGCCCAGCAGCGGGTGGCCCAGCTCCTCTCTTTGGGCTAAATAGGCTACAGCTACAGCCTTGGCCAAATTGCGCACCCGCGCCACAAAACGGGTTCTCTCGGCCACACTTATGGCCCCCCTGGCTTCAAGCATGTTGAATAGATGAGAACATTTGAGACAGTAATCATAAGCAGGCAGAACAAGGCCGTTTTCAACCAGCCTCTGGGATTCAGCCTCAGCCATATCAAAACTCTTAAAAAGCATTTTCACGTCGGCTTTTTCAAAGTTATATATTGAATACTCGACTTCCCCTTGGTGGTGGACATCCCTATATCGGACGTGTTCGTTCCAGGCCAGGTCAAAGATATTATCCACATCCTGAAGATACATGGCTATTCTTTCCAAACCATAGGTAATTTCCACGGAAATCGGAGCTAACTCTATACCGCCGGCTTGCTGGAAATAGGTAAATTGAGTTATCTCCATTCCATCAAGCCAGACTTCCCAGCCGAGCCCCCAGGCGCCCAAAGTGGGTGACTCCCAGTCATCTTCCACAAACCTGACGTCATGATCGAGAGGGTCAATGCCAAAGCTTTTCAGGCTGTTTAAATAAAGGTCCTGAACGTCCAGGGGGGATGGTTTGAGGATGACCTGGTACTGATAGTAATGCTGAACGCGCATGGGGTTTTCACCGTAGCGGCCATCTGTGGGACGGCGGCAGGGTTCAACATAAGCCACCCGCCATGGTTCCGGCCCCAGACAGCGAAGTAGGGTTGCCGGGTTGAAAGTCCCGGCCCCCACTTCCAGGTCATAGGGTTGTTGAATCAGACAGCCCTGGTCAGCCCAATAGTGCTCCAAGGCGAAAATAAGCTCTTGAAACGTTAACGTTTTAGACAGATTCATCAGTCACTCTCAGAAAATAAAATAAAGCAAATACATACTCTGCTGGAAGATAGCTGTCAAGAAACAAAGAGTTCTCAATTGGGATAGAGTTAAAAAATATGTTGAGACATCTCAAAAATTTTCAAAAATTTCGTCCTTTAGTCAAACTCATTATCTGGCTCGAATTTAAATTCTTGAAATATTTATATATTCCTACGGGTTAAATTTTTACCTTCCCCGATTTCAACAAAATTATTGGTTCTTAAGGGGTCTCATGCTAGAAACTAAAACCAGGGCAAGGAGAATCCATCAGACTTACGCCAGCTAAAGCTCCTTCACCTTTGATACCCCACAGCTTGCTGCAGGAATCTTCATTTCTTTATTTTTTGCGCTTTTTCGATCTTGGCCCAGGTGTCGCGCAGTGTCACTGTTCGATTAAAGACAAGGGCTTCTTTGCTGGAATCCTTGGAATCCACACAAAAATATCCCAGCCGTTCAAACTGATATATGCTTCCCGGCTCCGCCTCGCCCAGGCTCGGTTCCACGTAACACGGGTTTAGTATTTCCAGTGAATTCGGGTTTAATTTATCTTTAAAGTCCTTGCCGTTTTTTGTATCATTCGGATTTTCTGTTTTAAAAAGATGGTCATACAGGCGAACTTCAGCCTTCAATGCGTGAGCGGCTGAAACCCAGTGAAGTGTCGCTTTGACTTTACGCCCGTCCTCGGCCCAGCCGCCTCGTGTTTTTGGGTCATAAGTGCAGCGTAGCTCGATCACATCACCGGTTTGTTTATCTTTTACGACCCCGGTGCAGGTAATATAATAAGCGTATCGCAGCCGGACCTCTCGGCCGGGCGCCAGGCGGAAAAATTTTTTTGGCGGATCTTCTCGAAAATCGTCTCGCTCTATATACAGCACCCGGGAAAAAGGGACCTTTCTGGATCCCATATCAGGGTCTTCAGGATGATTGGGGAAGTTAAGCTCTTCGGTCTGGTTTTCCGGATAATTTTCTATAACCACTCGAAGCGGCCGCAAAACAGCCATCATCCGGGGAGCGCGTTTATTCAAATCCTCCCGCACACAGTATTCAAGCAGAGCAATATCAACGGTGCTGTCTCTCTTGGCAACCCCGATGCGTTCGCAGAAATTCCTGATGGACTCCGGCGTGTAGCCGCGTCGCCGCATACCCACCAAGGTCGGCATACGGGGATCGTCCCAGCCGCTGACATATCCTCCCTCCACCAGTTCCCGAAGTTTTCGCTTGCTCATTACAGTGTAAGTCAGGTTCAGGCGGGCAAACTCAATTTGCTGCGGATGGCACGGCGTATTCAGCGTGTCAAGCACCCAGTCGTACAAGGGCCGGTGGTCCTCGAATTCCAATGTACAAATGGAATGGGTAATGCCTTCGATAGCGTCTGAAAGGCAATGCGTATAATCGTACATAGGGTAGATGCACCATTTATCGCCTGTCCGGTGATGACGTTCATGCCGGATACGATAGATAGTCGGGTCCCGCATATTTAAATTAGGCGAGGCCATGTCGATTTTGGCTCGAAGAACACAGGCGCCATCCTCGAATTCTCCGGCCCGCATCCGCTCAAATAAATCAAGATTTTCTTCGATTGAACGGGTTCGATAAGGGCTGTCTTTGCCCGGTTCAGTTAATTTGCCGCGATATTCCCTGATCTCATCAGCGCTTAAATCACAAACGTAGGCTTTGCCTGACTTGATTAACTGTACAGCATAATCATACAACTGCTCAAAATAATCGGAGGCATAATAAAGACGATTTTCCCAGTCAAAGCCCAGCCAGCGCACATCTTCTTTGATCGCTTCCACGTATTTTGCTTCTTCTTTACTTGGATTGGTATCGTCAAATCTCAAGTTGCAAAGGCCATTGTATTTCGCAGCCAGGCCGAAATTAAGGCATATAGATTTTGCGTGCCCAATATGCAGGTAGCCATTTGGTTCCGGCGGAAATCGCGTCCTGACCTTGCCATCGTTCTTATTTGCCTTGATATCCTCCTCAATGATATTGTGAATAAAATTTGGGGGTGACTTTATATCGGCTGTGCTCATATCCTCTACACCTTTATACTAGAATTCATTTCAAAAAATTTGTGCACAATCTGTTAATCGCATTGTGATGAAAATCACCGGCCTTGTCAACCAATCGCTCAGAATTGAATGAGATATCAATTGCAAACACGGAAGAGGTGATATCGTTTGAGGTTCTCGCCGCTGATTCTAAAGAGTTCAAAGAAGCAACTGATAATTATATGGGCGATACTACAAACATGTCATTTTGCTTCACTTGCAGCGGCTGTAGCAGTGTCTGCCCGGCTTGTTATGAACGAATTATCTTTGATCCTCTGCGGATCCTGAGGATGGCGAATTTACGGATGAAAAGTGATATCCTTGATTCTCCTTCAATCTGGCTCTGTCTTGCATGCGAAAGATGCACCAACGCTTGTACTCAAGGAGTTAAAGCGCATCTGATTATCCGTCGCCTTCAAGAGCTGTCGCTTGAACAGGGTTTTGTGGACAAAGATTTTCCGTACCGGTGGCAGGAAATTCAGAAAGACCTATACCTGAAATTTATTGAGGAAATTGATTCTTTATTCAACTTCAATTAACAGGAGATCGAGAAACAAAAGAAGCCGCTAATTCATTTTAAATTATTTAGGAAGGTCATCCCTTGCGTCCCGCGTTCCATATCCTCGTTTTTATCAAGGTAATGGGTTAAAATAGTTTTTAGCGCCTAATTTAGGGATGCAGTGCAGCGGTATCTTCAAGGGAGTTTTCATATTGGGTTTAGAGTTTGGAGATAAAGTTTCGTTGTTGGGAG
>CAZVRN010000099.1:0-9390 GCA_964629485.1 uncultured Thermodesulfobacteriota bacterium
GTTATTTACGCCAGGAACAATTGTCTTTACAGGAGTTTCCCCTTTTGCAGGAGCTGATATCAGCACTTTCTTGGCTCCAGCTTCAATATGCATCTCTGCCTGCTCCTTTGTCCTGAATAATCCAGTGCTCTCGACAACAACATCTATGCCCAAGTCTCCCCATGGCAGATTCTTGGGATCTTTTTCAGCAATGACTTTTATCTTCCTTCTGCCGACTACCAGAAACTCGCCCTGCACCTTCACATCTTCTTCAAGCTTTCCATACACACTATCATGTTTTAACAAGTATGCCAGTGTATTCACATCTGTAAGATCATTAATAGCAACAAACTCCATCTTATTTTCAGCCAGACCAGCTCTTAGAACTCCTCTTCCGATCCTTCCAAAACCATTGATACCAATGCGAGTCATAATGCCTCCTTCATTTGTTGTCTGCTGTTTCCGTTAATATTGGAATGAGCTTTTGGGGAGGAAAAAGCTCTCCTCTAAACTATATCCTGTTAGCCACACGAAACTACTATAAATATTTATTGGAGCTCTAAAATTTCGTTCTCTACCTGAATTCATTGCCAAGCGCAAATTCAGGCCATCGAAATATAATATATTGAAACGCTGATACACGCGTCGCTTATAAAATCAACCATCTCGCGCGTATTTTGGGGGCCCTGTTTTCCGCTCTGCTTCAGCCAAGCGGATCAACCAGCCCGCCATTAAGCAGAATAGGAAACAACATATCATTTTGCAATGAATATCTTTGGATTTCAGTTTGTAATTCCTGTTTAGGCAAAATTTTCGAAGACAGTATTCACCTGCTGTCAAAGCAGAAGCGGCATTAAACGCCGCGAAAAGTCAAAAGTCCGTTGCTCAACTGCTCAGCAAATCGGGGATTCACCTGAATTAGAGGAAGTTATGAAAATGGTACTCCCATCTAGTCACCAACGCCTGAAGTCCTGGAGCCAAGCGAAAAGACGTTCCGCCTTCCAACGCCGCCGGTATCTTCTAAGTGTTCGCCCATCTTGGGTTTTGGTTTTTTCTGTTTGCCTTGCGCGGGGCGATCATAAGCCTTGTCGCCAATGACCCGTTTCGGGAGCTGAACCAGGAAACGACCCTCAATAGTTTTGGGAACCAACTTTACTTCATGCGGCGAAGCACTATCCACGTGGAAGACGACAGGAAGACCAGAGCGGTCTTCAATTTTCCCATGATCTTCGTGCCCTTACCCCGCTTAGTCTTCCCGACTCCAGGCCCCCTTTTTTGCCGAAGCGAAAGAACCGTCGTTGAATGCTTCCCTCATGTCTGTAACCACCGGCGGCAGGTCTTTCCAAGGTGCTCCGGTGCGGAGGATCCATAAAATACCATTGAGAATCTCCCTGGAATCCCGGCGGGACCTGCCCCGAGGATCGGGGCGATCTTTGGGAGATGAAATTAAGGTCTCTAATCGCGTCCATTGTTCGTTTGTTAAGTCCATCTCCCATAATTTAAAAAATCTAGACTTTTTTGGGGATGCGTTCCAACAAGATTTGATTACTTTCGAGTCTTGGATTTAATGATCAATTATTTACCCTTTTCAATCTCGACTCCAGTAGATTCCAGGAAACGACTTACCAGGTTGAACCAGCAGCAGCAAAGTATCAGTTCCGTGGTTTGGCGGGGGCCGTATCTCTCCAGAGCCATGGCCAAAGCTTCGTCACTCAACCGTATATTCAGGGTAATTTCATCGGCCACGCGGCAGAGTAAATTACCTTCTTCATCAAGGGTTGTCACCGGACCGTCGGTGGCGATTTTTGCTATCTCATCGTCGGTCAGGCCGACACTTTTTGCGAATTTTCTATGGTGATGCCACTCATACGCGGCCCTGGTGATATGCGCTATACGCAAAACCGCTATCTCGCGCTTGCGAGGTTCAAATTCACTTTTAAACAGGATTGTGCCGCCCATGGCATTAAACTGTTTCACACTGGCCGGGGCATTGCAAAGCATGTTGGACAAATTAATCGCCCCCACATTGGCCTGGCGCACCTTGGTAATGTATTCTCTAATTTCCGGGGGAAGGTCTTCGTCATTTGGCAAGGGTATGCGTGCAGCCATAGTTTTTCTCCTTGAATTTAATCAAGCTGGGATTATGCAATATCTAATGAATCACAGGTTTGTCAGGCGGACAGTTAATCCGGCAATATCCTAACTCCATATATTTTTTCTGAAAAAACTATCCGCCTGCCTCAGTAAATTCAAACCGCCAGCAGATTTCTGGTTTGCGCTATGTGCTCCATGACCCCTGGAAAGTAGTTCTGGTTGGTATGGGGGATAAACTGAGCAGCCACGTAATGCTGCATGAAATCCGGGACCTCGGAAAGTTCGAAATTTGTAATCTGATTTACCACACTCCTGACGACCAAACGCAAATGATTTGACAAGGAGTTTAGTTTGGCCCCGAGCAAGGATCCATTGCCTATAAAACTGAATTTATCGAAGTCCATCTCAGGCAAAAGACCGACCATAATCGCCTTTTCCAGGTTGATATACCGGCCGAAGCCCCCCGCTATGATCACCCGTTCCAGATCGGTGATAGAAAGTCCCACCGCCTCCAGCAGGGTTAAGTACCCTGCGTACATCGCCCCTTTAGCCCTGATAAAATTATCAATGTCAACCTCTGTCAGGACAATATCCTGGCCAAGCTCGTTTTCGTCAGCCCAGGAAAGCACATATTCATATCCATCCGGGCCTGATCTAAGCCGGTCTGTTTTAACGTCGCGATTATATTTTCCATTGGCGTCCAAAACCCCCATTTCAAACAAACCGGCGACCGTATTGATCAAGCCGGAACCGCAAATACCTTTAGGTCTCTTCATTCCCACTGTCAGGATCATAGGTTCGAGTGTGGTTGGATTAATGGAAAAATCTTCGATGGCCCCTGAAATAGCCCGCATGCCGAATTTGATCCCTCCACCTTCAAAAGCAGGCCCGGCAGAACATGCGGCACAGGCCATCCAATCTTTATTCCCCACGACTATTTCACCGTTTGTCCCCAAATCAATATACAGAGTAAGCCTTTCATCTTTATACATGCCGCAGGCAATGATTCCAGATACGATATCCCCTCCAACATAGCTTGCCACGGAAGGAAAGACGTGTACACGCACATGGTCACCCAGAGCCAAACCTAATTCCGAAGCCGGGACAGGAGGAAAAAAATTGGCCGTGGGCACATATGGAGCTAACCTGATGTATTTCGGATTCACGCCCAAAAGAAGCTGGGTCATAGTTGTATTCCCGGCCATGGTAGCAACACTTATTTCCTGTGAATCAATTTTCTTGCGTTTACATATGGTTTCAATAATACTGTTAATTGTTGAAATGATCAGCTCTTGCATTTTCTCTAATCCGCCGGGTTTGCTGGCATAATTTATTCGTGTAATCACATCCTCGCCATAATTGAGCTGACGATTGAAATCACCGTATGTATCTAGAACTTCACCGGTAATAAGGTCAATAAGCTGGCCAAAAACCGTGGTTGTTCCTACGTCCACGGCCAGGGCGTAATTGGTGCCAGCATGATCACCAGACTGTATATTTGTCAGCCTGATTCTTGCGCTTTCAGGTTCCGAGATAAATGAAGGGCGGTAAGCCAGAGTGACTGTTGTCTCGAAATTCTTCTCCCGTATCACGTCGGGCAGGGTTTTAATCACCGTAAAATCAACGCTCAAATTGTGAATATCCTGCTCTATCCTAAGCGCGTTGATAATCCTAGAAAGATCACTGATATTATCCTCAGCAGTGGGAGGTTCCACCTTAAGCACTCGTTTGACAAAAGGCGGATTGAATATGTTTTCCGCCTTAAGTTGCTCCACACCAATTTCTTTAGCCACTCGAGCGGCATTCCGACCAGGTCTGGGTCGATTCAAAGCCTTAGCTTCAAGTTGCGACTCAACCGGCACCCGAACCGTTACATCACTCCGGACCAAAGATTGGCAGGCCTGGCGATACCCAGACCGATAGTCCTCCTCAGACAGCAAGCTGCTTCGGGGAGATTCTAAATCACCTTCTTCTAAAATAACGCGGCATTTCCCGCAAACACCTTCCCCGCCGCAAATGGCATTAATATGGACTCCGGCAGACATTGCAACCTGCAAGAGATTTGCGCCATCTTCAGCTTCAACCTTCACATTATCAGGCAGGAAATTCACTGAATATGTAGTCATTGATCAGATATCCTCTCTTCTGAAGCCTTTTAAAGCTTCCACGTTTAGACGAACTTATTGTCAGGTTCAAATTGAAACTCTGGAAATATTGTCAATATTCCTGTGGTTTAAATTTTCTCCTACTGCGGCCTCGATAAAATTATCGAATAATATTAAATTTTCCTTAAAACCCACGTTAATTCATAACTACTAAATATATTGATGAGCAGCCGATTTTGTCAAGGTTAATAGTATGGATTAAAATGCTGTCAAATCATCTGGCTGCCAGATATAGCTTCTGTATGTAAATGTTTCGCCCTATCCCGGAATACGTAAATTCTTTGAAACAGCTTATTAGCCTGCCGTTGAATGCATATCTGGACACCTTTTCCCGTACAGGCAGAGGTCAAAACCATGATCCTATTGAACGGCCAGTTATGAAAGATTATATCTCGATATCAGGTTAAGCCATCGGGCAAACATGGTCATGAAATAAGTCGGAGGCTGAAATCTTGCTTATTCTCGATGAGTTTAGAGAATTTTTTATATCAAGACGCACGAGGATCCAGGCCTTTTTAGGTAAAGAATTGTTCCTTTATGGAGAGCAATGAGCTTACTTCTTTTTTTCAATATTTTTAAAAGTAACTTTATTAAGTCTAAATTAAAGAAAATTATTAAAATTTATCCTTGACAAAGAATAGAAATAGTTGTATAAATTATTTTGAAAATTTATATCCTTGGACATTAGCTTACCAGAGTTGGCGAAATGAAAAAAATGGGTCGAGATAGGTGAGGCCCGGTTTTTAAAACTAATTAGTTACTTGCTGAATAAAGGTAAAAAATTATGAGTTTTAGCATTCCGGGGATCATTGAAGCCGTTTCTGTTCTGGTGGTCGTTGTTTTCCTCTCTTATGTATTAGTAAAACTGGGCAAATTAATTGATAAACTCAGTGACAAGATTGAAGGCGGAAGCGATTAGCTTTTTTGCCTCAATATAATTTTAAGGAGGGAGGTGTTGATCGATTAAGAGGTTAATCCTCTTAATTAAGGATGGTAACGCTAATGGTGGCGTTACAAAGTTTTGTTGTTTATTTATACTAAAGGGGGTAAAATAGATGACTGAAGTCGTTGCGAATGTCCTCGGAAATGTTGGGTCTCTTTTAGTCTATGTTGGTGTTTTTGTACTTCTTGTTAACATAGGGGCTGCCATTAAATCCATGGCGGACAAAATGTAAACCAGTCAAACCCGAGGGCCTTTGGAGGCGGGACCTCTGAAGGCCCAACCTCTTGTTTGAAAAAACTGGAAGAGGAGGACTGAGTGGTGGATAAGCTCGATCTTTTTAATAACGCCGTAACTGATATCACCATAAGCTGGCGAAATATTTTTACTTTTGTGGCTGGAATATTTGTAATTGGCACAATTTTTTCCATTGCAGGCGATTCCAAGACGGCTTGGGTTATCATTTCCTGGATTATTGTCGCCATCTTAGCCGTTCTCTTTTATTATATACCGAAAAAAGAGACCAAGGGAACAGATTAATCCGCAGGGACTAATCTAGATTCCTTGTCGCCTGACTTTTACGAGAACCACCAAAGGTAAATATATGCCATCATGGTGAGGAAGCGTTTCGAAACGTTTCCGAAGAATTTACCTGAAACGTAAATCCTTCTCTCTCAAATAACAACGAACTTTCCCTCCTTAATTCCGCTTCCTTTTCTTCTTGAAAAGGAGGCGGAATTTTTATCAAACTATTTCTTATGTCCCGCCACCTTGTTCAGCTCACTCGGGCCCAGCCAGGTAACGCCTTCCGGGGGGTTACTCTTTAACCGCCTTCAAAATTTTTTTGATTTGCTCAATTCCTTCAGGGGAAACCCTGGGCAAAGGCGGCCTGACATATCCAGAACCTGAACGGCCCATGGCTACCAGAGCAGCCTCTTTGAAAGCAGCCACAGGAGGCATGGACACCGCTCCAACCCGGGAAAGCAGTTCTATCTTCCGCTGAGAGTCAATAATTCGATCAAAATCTTTATCCAAAAAAGCCCGGTAAAGTTCAATCTCGACTTTGGGCATGAAATTTGATGTACTGCCGATTCCACCATCACCCCCGGCAATCAAAGTCCCCAGCAGATATACGTCAATACCGGCCAGGACGGAAAAATCCGGATACGCAGATTTTACTCTAAGTACGATATCAAGGATATGGGAGTAGCTATCAATCGTGTCTTTTATTCCAGACAACGTTGGTATGCTTTCGGCCATGCGAAGCAACAGCCTGGAATTAAGCCTCTGACCGGTTAGCGCCGGGAAATTATAAACCACCATGGGTAAGGAACAGGCCTTGCCAACAGCCGTATAAAACTCCAGTAAAGAATCATCACTCAGCTTCCAGTAAAAAGGTGTCACCGCCACGATTCCATCAGCGCCTGATTTCTCGGCGTGCCTGGCCAGTTCAACCGCTTCATTCGTACTATTGGAGCCCACACCGAGCAGAACGGGCACCCTTCCATTTACGTGTTTAATCACTTCACTCGCATGCTGCTTCCGTTCAGAAAGAGTGAGATATGGAAATTCACCACCGGAACCTTGAAAAAACAGCCCATGGACACCGGCGTCAATTAGAAAATCCGTATGAGCAAACTGAGTTTCAAAATCCAGGCTTCCGTCTTCTTTGAACCAAGTGGAAACCGCCGGAATAACACCTTTAAAAACCATTATGCCTTCCTTTCCTCTTTTCATCCACACCGCCCACCTGGCAGCTCTGTTTTACTCAAGTAGAAATGCCCAGTTTCGGTAAAATATACCACTGAAGGGCAAACCAAATTACGACTATAAGAACAAGCCACAATATACTCATCATAAAACTCCATTGTTAAGAGGTCTTTGGTTAAAATTTTACGGCCAAAGATAATTCAAGCTTTCATTCCTTTTCATAAAGCCTAACTACCCCATATCATATCCGGCCAAACCGAAATGAGCAAGCCATGAAATATTAAACTTAATTATTTGGAGCCTGTTTTTTTGATACGATCCCTTAAATAAAGTGCGCAGCCGTTTTCAAGAAAAGCCTCATAAATCAACCTGCACCGTTCATTCGACAGTTGAATATCCCTCGGCTGAGGATAATGCCGCGCCATAAAGCCACCGTTAAATCGATTGAAAACATTTACCATTTCCTTGACCTCAGCCCGAATATCGTCCATAGTGACCTCCTCGGAAACAGACCACTGAATATCAACTGTATTCCAAAAACAGATCTTGCCTCCAAAATTATCAGCCAGCTTTTTATGACCCATAAGTCGAGGCTGGTCGAGCTGCAGCACATCGACTCCAATGTCGATCATATCGGGAACCATGTCCAGAATCTGGCCGCAGTTGTGCCAGATATAATGCATCCCGTTTTGATGAACGGCTTCAACAATCCGCGCGTAACGAGGTTTATAAAAGCGGCGAAAGGTCTCAACCTTCATTTGCAGACTGGTTTGCAGGCCCCAGTCTTCCCAAGTCATGTAGCCGTCCACTTTACCGAGACGAGACCATTGTTCAACAACTTTGATCGTCAAGTCAGTCAACCTGTCTAAAAGAGCCTCCAGCCCGTCTGGCTGCGTATAGGGGGCCATCATCAGTTCTTCAAACCCGAGCAGCGCCCGCATTCTTTCAAACATCATGATCGGATCGAAGCCAACCACGTATTTTCCGGCTTCACCGGCCTGCTCAATAAAAGGCTTCAAAGGGCTGAACCGTTCCGGCGACGCAACATCAGGGAACTCATAGTCTTTCAATTTTGTCAGATTTTTAAGGGGGTGATCGAAGGCATGATCCCAGCCGCGGCCGGTAAACTCCTGGCCCACACCCCATTCATCATAATAAACATCCCCTATCTTTTCCGGCTTTTGCCGTCTGTCTGCTCCGCCCGGAAAAGCATTGGCCAACGCCGCTTCAAAAAAATCACTTTTAAGGGGGACGATGAAGCTGTAGGGAATACGGGGCGGGTCCTCAAACTCAATAGCTCTCCTGACTATTTCGCGACTGGTCATGCCTGGCGGCACAGGCGTTGGTTTGAGATATTCATCCAAAATCTCCTTAAGCTTCTCATTCATCATGATGATTCTCTCTGCTTTAATAAATCGAACTTCTATTTATTTTAGAAGCTTTTGGGCCCGCGGCATACCGCGAAGATAAAAAGCCTCCTTCCGTCTGGAAAAGGAGACTTTTCTAGTGCAGGGGGTAAGGCCCCTGAATTAAGTATGTGCTTTGATATATTCACCCAGGCGTTCGATAGCCTGCCGCCCTTCCGGTAAAATCGCGGCAAAAAATTGCCAGACATGAATCATATCGTCCCAGGGTTCCAGGGTGACATCCACCCCTGCCTCCCTGGCTCTTGCAGCGAGGCGTGTGGAATCATCAAGCAAGACTTCTGCAGTCCCAACTTGAATCAGTAATGGCGGCAGACCGGTGAGATCAGCATAGATAGGAGAGGCCAGGGGTGTGCGGGCATCCGCCCCGCCGAGATAAGCCTTTGCCATCTCAAGAATATCTTCCCGAGTTACGATTGGGTCCTCTTCTGCTTTAGCCATGGACCGGCCGGTTGCTTCCATATCCACCCAGGGAGATAAACAGACAGCCGCCGCAGGAAGCGGATCACCTTTTTCCTTCAAAGCCAGAAGAGCAGCCACGGTTAATCCCCCGCCTGCGGAGTCCCCGGCGATGACGATCTGTCTTGGTTCCACGCCCTCTGCGACAAGCCAGCGATAAGCAGATGCCGCGTCTTCTACGGCGGCCGGGAAAGGGTGTTCCGGCGCCAGTCTGTATTCAATCAAGAGAACCCGGGCTTCGGCTGCGCGAGAGATACGCGAACCCATTTCCCGATGTGTATTGATTGAACCAATCACATAGCCGCCACCATGCAAATATAAAACAACCCGGTCATTTAACGCTTCAGGAGCGGCAACCCATTCCGCGGACATCTGACCTATCTTAAACTGCTTACAGCGTATATCCTCAGCCACAGGGAAAAGTCTGGCTTGAGCCTCGAAATCGGCACGCTGGTCTTTAATCGTTCGCTTTTCTTCGGGCGCGTTTTCTCTTATAGTTTGAATTATTCCTTGAAGCTCTTGACTGGGCACGGGCAGTCCTCCTTATGAATTGCATGACATTTAAACCCAAATTATGCATTAACGGTGTAATTTTTTAAACAAAAGTGCCTCCAAATGT
>CAZVRN010000100.1:0-9192 GCA_964629485.1 uncultured Thermodesulfobacteriota bacterium
GCCGGCGGCGGTTGGGCCTTCATATGGGATCCGGACATGATGGCAACCGGCCTCTACCACCCGAACGGCGGTTTTAATTTCGGCCGCAGCAATAACGCCAAGGCCATCGCCCTCATCGAAGCCGGAAAAGCAGAAGTCAATATGGACCGGCGCCAAAAAATTTACTGGGAACTCGAAAAGGTAATTTACGACAACTATGAGGACGCATGGTTATGGTATCCGAAGACCATCACTGCCGTACGTAATAACGTCTGCGGTTATAATGATAAACTTCACGATATCGGCCTGGAAGGTTTCTATCACACGCATCCGATCTGGCTCAAGGGCGGAAAGGAGTAGCCGTTTAAGAAGGGCGGGGCAGGCTAACTTTTTGCCTTTCACGATTTCAATAAAACTACTGGTTTTTAAGAAGTCTCTCTTTACGGAAGAGGATCCTTAAGGGAGATTAAGCATTCGGCTTTTGTAAAGAAGAACTACAAATGAACTCTCCCTGCAGCAAGAAGCTGCGGGGTATTACATTGGCGCCCTTGCATTTCGCCAATTAAGCGGAATCATGAGTTAGTGTGTAAACTTTATCATGCGGTTCAGCTCCTGGGAGAAAAATTATTGTTGACTTTAAATCGCAATAATGCAAACTCCTCAAAAAGACTAAAGGAAGGACGGCATGACAAACATCAAAAAACTCAATTCTCAAGAAATTCAGGCATACAAATCCACATTGACAAAGCGTTACCAGGAATTTCAGGCCCGAAACCTGAGTATAGATATGACACGCGGGAAACCTTGTCCGGAACAACTCGATCTCTCCATGGACATGACAACCTGTGTAAATGCCAAGGACTATCGAGCCGAGGATGGGACAGATTGCCGTAACTATGGGGGCCTTGATGGACTTCCGGAGGCCAAAAGGCTTTTTTCTGAATATCTTGAAGTTAAGCCGGATGAGATAATTATCGGAGGAAACGCCAGCCTCACCTTGATGCATGACACTCTTCTGCAGGCTATGGTGCATGGAATGGCTGACAGCAAGGTTCCCTGGGGAAAGCTGCCCAAAGTTAAGTTTTTATGCCCAAGCCCCGGTTACGACCGTCATTTTGCGATATGTGAGCACCTGGGCATTGAAATGACGCCGATTGAAATGGGGGAGAGCGGACCGGATATTTCCCGCATTGAAAATTTGGCGGCGGATGATGAAGCGGTCAAAGGAATCTGGTGCGTGCCCAAATACAGCAATCCGACAGGGGTAACCTATTCTGACGAAATTGTGGAACGGTTGGCAAGTATGCCGACCAAAGCAGAAGACTTCCGCATTTTCTGGGATAATGCTTATGCTGTACATCACCTCACAGACAAGCCAGACCAATTGAAAAACATACTCGAAGCCTGTAAGCGGGCCGGAAACCAGGACAGAGTGCTGATTTTCGGGTCAACCTCCAAGATCACTTTTGCCGGCGCCGGCCTGGCCATGCTGGCAGGCAGTCGAAAAAATATGGAATTCACAAAAAAGCTGCTCTTTTACCAGACTATCGGCCCGGATAAAATGAACCAGCTCCGTCACGTACGGTTTTTAAAAAACATGGAAGGCATTGAAAATCACATGAAAAAACACGCCGCCATCTTGAAACCCAAATTTGACGCGGTTCAGGAAATCCTGGAAAAAGAGCTGGGAGGGCAGGATATCGCCACCTGGAGCCGACCCGCCGGTGGTTATTTTGTCAGTATTGACACATCGAAGGGCTGCGCCAAAACAGTAATTAAAATGGCGGCCGAGGCGGGTGTTAAGTTTACGCCCGCGGGGTCAACATTTCCTTACAAAAAGGACCCTGAAGACCGAAATATTCGGATCGCACCATCTTTTCCTTCCCGGGAAGATATCCGGACGGCCATGGAGGTACTGGCTGTTTGTATGAAGCTTGTCTATTTAAAAAATACAACCTGATTATGTAAAAGCGCTGATAGTTTATGCTGAAGATGAGAAGCAACGGCAGTTAACGGAGAGAATGATGAAAAACAGATTTCATGTCCTTTTTATTAAATACGGCCTTCTTCTTACACTGGCCTTTGCGCTCATCAGTGCAAACATCTGGGCTGACTCGCTTCCGCGGGCCAGGCCGGAAGAGGTGGGGCTGTCACCTCAGCGTCTTGAACGCATTACAAAGGTGCTGAGTAAGGATGTCGAACAGGGCCGCGTGCCCGGGCTGGTGGCGCTGTTGGCCAGGCATGGCAAAATCGCCTATTTCGAAAGTTTTGGAATGCGCGACAAGAGTTTAAACTCGCCCATGAAAAAGGACGCCATATTCAGAATATACTCCATGAGCAAGCCCATTGTCAGTGTTGCGGCGATGATGCTGGTCGAAAGCGGCAAGATATCCCTTGAGGACCCTGTGGCGAAATATCTCCCTGAATTTGAGGATATGAAGGTCGGTGTGGAAAAAAGGAATAAAGAGACCGGCCAAAAGACCCTGATCCTGGTGCCAGCGCAAAGACAGATGACCATCAAGGACCTGTTAAGACATACATCGGGTTTGACCTATGCTTTTTTTGGCCGATCCATGGTGACAAGACTTTATAGAAAAGCGGGTGTCTATAAAAACAACCAGACTCCGGGAAGTGCGACTATCCCTGCGAAATTCAACAGGGACAGCCGCTTCACGGAGTTCATATCTGTATAGTCCCTGCTTCAAAAAGCTTTTCAAAAAGTTTTTCGTAATGAAAGTCGGTATCCCCGCACATGTATTCACAGGATTTAGCTTTTCGGTAAAAGAGCCCGATATCACCCTCTCTGGTCGTGCCTATGCCGCCGTGTATCTGCACGGATCTCTCGCTGATGAATTTATAAACCTCATTGAGGCAGGCCTTCAGGGCGTATGCATCCATAACAAAATCCTCTCCTTCATCAATCATGCAGGCCACGCGATAGAGATAATTATAACTGGTATCAAATTCTATGAGCATATTAGCCATATAATGCTGGATTACCTGAAAGCCACCAATCGGTTTCCCGTATTGTTCCCTCTCTTTGGCATAATCGGTTGTTATGTCAATACAGGCCTTGCAGCCGCCTACCATTTCCGCCGCCTTGGCCACGGCCGCTTTGGCATTCATCTTTTCGAGAACTTCCGCTCCGGCGCCGACTTCACCGATAATATTGGCTTTGGGAACCCTGACGCCATTAAAAATAACCTCACAGTTATTATCTTTGCCAATAGTGGGCATCTTGGTTATGGCGAGATTCGGATCATTGGCATCTACCAGGAAAAGCGTAACTTCGCCACCGTCAGTTTTGGCCGCCACAATCAGTTTATCGGCTATGTTGGCATCCATGACAAAAAGCTTGGTTCCAGACAGGACATACTCGGCCCCCTCAGCCTCTGCTTTCATGTTCAGATCAGCGGGGATATAGCTGCCATCCTCCTCATACTGAGCCAGGGCCATAATCAAGCCGCCTTCAGCGATCTGGGGCAGCAATTCTTTTTTCTGTTCCTCAGTGCCTCCTTCCAGGATAACAAGACCGCATTGAACCACGGTGGAAAAAAAGGGGCTGGGGCATAAGGCCCTGCCAATGGCCTCCTGAATGATAACCAGATCTATGAACTGTCCGCCGTATCCTCCGTATTCTTCAGGGAACAACAGGCCCAGCCAGCCAAGTTCGGCCATCTGCCGCCATAAATCAGGGGCGTACCCTTCTTCGCTTTCTTCCAATTCTTTCACCCGGTCATAAGGGCATTCATTTGTCAAGAACTTTGAGGCGGAATCCCGCAACATTTCCTGTTCCGAAGTAAAATCCAGATTCATTTCTCCCTCCTTATTTAAACCTTGGGAGGCCCACGCCAACCCAGGCGATGATATTACGCTGGATCTCAGAAGAGCCGGCCGCGATGTTCATGCCCATGCACCATTGATAGCCGTCCGACATGACGCCGTTCAGGGGAGCCCATTTTGAAAAGCCGAGCTGCCCGTGCAGGCCCATAATTTCTGTGGCAAAATTTGTAAGGCGCTGGAAAAGCTCAGAGCCGAAAACCTTTGACTCGGAAGCTCCGGTGGCGGAGAGTAGGAAATTTTCCTTTTCCTGATTCCATGCCGCCCTATAGGCCAGGGACCGCCCGCGTTCAATATCGATGTATATTTTAGCCAGCTTTTGCCTGACAACCGGATTTTCATACAGGAATTTTCCGCCTCTTTTGGTGGTTTTTATATAGGCGAGGAGTTCTCCAAACATTTGTTTAGCCGAGGCAAAATTGCCCGCGCCAGACCGTTCGAAATTCATGGTCGCGCGCGTGGATTTCCATCCCTCGTTCTCCGGTCCTATCCTGTCGTATTCCGGAATTATGACGTCGGAGAAAAAAATCTCATTATAGAGGTGTTTCCCGTCCATGTAATGAATAGGCCTGACCTCGATACCCGGGGTACTCATATCCACGTTAAAAACCGAAAGCCCGGAACTTCTCTTTTGCGTCGGATCTGTCCTGGCCAGAAGAAACATATGGTCAGCCCGGTGCGCTCCGGTGGTCCATACTTTTTGGCCGTTAACCACATAATGATCACCTTCTTTTATAGCGGTCGTGGTCAGCGAGGCCAGATCGGAACCGGCGTTAGGTTCACTCCAGCCCTGACAATAATTCACTTCTCCCCGGGCGATAGGAGTGAGCAGCCTTTTCTTCTGTTCCTCGTTGGCAAAAAGCATCAAAGTGGGGGCAAACATTCCCACTCCAAAACCATCTATTCCCGGGGCGCGGTAAAAAGCGTGAACTTCACTGAATATCAACTGCTCGATAATGGGCGCATCCCGGCCTCCATACTCCTTTGGCCAGGCCATGGTAAGCCAGCCTTTTTCAGCCAGCTTCTTTTGCATATATTTATGAAACGCCCAGCCTTCGTCCGAGGAGTATATCGCCTCCAGGGCATTGAGGCGGTATTCAGGAGGCGCGTTTTTCATCTCCTCCCTGAAAAAATCCTCGAATTCCTTCTTAAGTGCCTTTTGTTCCTCGGTCAATTTATAATCCATGGGAACCTCCTTTCCTCTGCATCTGCCGCCACGGTAATTCTTTTAAGCACCCCGGCGAAATTCCGGATATAAAGGTGATGAAGCTTTCATGACCCGAATCATTATTAATCCATCCGCAACCTTTTGCCCGGTACCCGACTCTTCGAGCGTTCCTTCAAGCCAGTAGTACTCGGTCTTGGGGGTCTCGCCAACCGCAAGAATTTTACCGGCGTTAACATAGTCCTTATCGCAAAAAACGGGGCCGCTGAGATAACGAAATTCAAGGGCTCCGAACAGTCCGACCACCCCCTTTTGCTCATTTTGCCGGTCTAATTTTTCAATCATGCACAGTCTAAGCGCGTTAATCATTTGCGGCGCCGTTAAGACAGGGCCGCCCCAGGGTGATTCTTTAACATACCAATCCAGCGGTTCGGTCATCCGTTCAAAGCGCTGGCGTGAGTTCTCCGCTGAGACATTTACCTTTACCGGCGCGATATCCATCCCGACTTTCAAATCTTTAAGAATCCGAATTTCGCCGGGGGGATAAAGGCTGTTCACTTTTTTACGAAGCGCGGAAAGTTCATCCGGCCTGCCGACCGAAGCAGTACCTTCGGCGACGAGCATCCCGTTTTCGTGTTTCATCCAGATGTCTGCCTGCGTGTTGTCCCCGGCTACGGGTTGACGGAGAAAACACTGCACCGGTTCCAGATGAGTAGTCGCGTTACGGAAATACATTGAGATACTTCCGGTTTCAAACCAGGATCGGCCGAAGGCTTTCATGAACAATGGCACGAACTGTTCCATATGGTAGGAACCGGCGATGGTGCCACCCCGCATTCCCAGTTTCTGAGCTGTTTCGTCATGGTGAATACTTGCCGTTGCTTGCAAATGTTCATTGAACGGGGTCCTGAGCGGTCCCGTCAAAATTCCATCTTCCAAGCTGATTTCAACATTTGAGAAAAGTCTTTCAGCCATGTCTTCCTCCTAAATTCACTAGCAGCAGCAAAATGCAGAATCACTTTAATCCGTCTGCAAGACTACTGCCTTGTTTAGGGTTTCTCTTTCACTGATGGAGCGAGATAGACTTTGTTAAGATCAATTTCCTATCAGCCCGCAGTTTTTTTATGGGAATTAAATAACTCTTCCGATAATATAGATTTCAAGTTACCATAACACGGCCAAACAAAAAGAACAACTCCGAACAATGACCACCTATTACCCTGTTTTAAAATGCAGTCTGAAGTTCCTAAAGGAAATTTTTTGTGCTAAATTTAATTTTTGAAGAAGAATCCGAGGTTTTATTATGAATCGAGTCGAGACGGTTTCAAACTTCCTTGGCCTTAAAAGAAGCACGGTCGGTATGCTTTTCATGGTCATCCTTGTCGGCATGGGCGAGCGCATGGCCGAGCGATTTTTACCGATTTATCTCATCGCTCTTGGCGGCGGCGCTTTATCAATCGGATTCCTCAACGGGCTGGACAATCTGCTTTCAGCCCTTTACTCCTTTCCCGGAGGTTACCTTTCCGACCGGCTGGGTGTAAAGCGGGCTTTATTGGTTTTCAACATCATGGCCATGTCCGGTTTCCTGATTGTTATCCTCATCCCCGTCTGGCAGGCGGTTCTGGTGGGAGCTGTTTTTTTTCTGTCCTGGTCGGCTATATCCCTCCCGGCTACCATGGGCCTTGTTGCCAAAGTGCTCCCCACGAGCAAACGCACCATGGGAGTTTCCATGCATTCCTTTGTCAGACGTATCCCGATGGCCCTGGGCCCCATCCTGGGGGGACTATGCATTGCCGCCTGGGGGGAACGAAACGGGGTGCGCGCCGCCTTTGTAGTGGCCCTTCTACTGTCTTTCGTGGCAATAATTCTGCAGGAAACACTCATTGAAGATGAACCCCCGAAGAAGGCGGGCGACCAGGAGGGAGCCATACCGGAAAAGAACCCATTCCAACTTTTCCGTGAAATGAGCACATCGCTTAAGCGCCTGCTTATTTCCGATATTCTGATTCGATTTTGCGAGCAAATTCCTTATGCTTTCGTGGTGGTATGGAGCATGAAAATCATATCGGCCCCGGTAACGGCTCCCCAGTTCGGCCTCCTGACGGCTATTGAAATGATCACCGCCATGGTCGTATATATTCCTGTGGCCTATCTCGCTGATCGAACCACCAAAAAGCCATTCATTGTGATCACATTCATGTTTTTCACTCTATTTCCGCTCGCCCTATTGTTCAGTCAATCTTTTCATTGGCTGGTAGCGGCTTTTATTCTAAGGGGATTAAAAGAATTCGGAGAGCCGACGCGAAAAGCGCTTATCATGGACCTGGCCCCGGAAGGTCGAAAAGCGTCCATGTTTGGACTTTACTATCTTTTACGAGATGTAATCGTTTCCGTGGCCGCGTTTGGCGGGGCCTTCCTCTGGATGATCGGCCCGAGGGTCAACTACTTAACCGCTTTTGCATTCGGCCTTTTGGGCACGTTTTTCTTCGCCGTCTGGGGGCAGGACCTTTCAAAGAGTCAAACACAGTAATGCAAATTGATTACTCTATGCAATGTGTCCAAACGGCTGCATAACCAATCGAGCCGGTCAAATTAGATTATCCATTATTTAAGGAGAAACAACCACTATGCGCATAACCCGTTTAGTTCAGGTCCTTCTCTTGATTTTGTCGCTCTTTTTCATCTTGTCCTGCGGTGATAATTCAGGCCGGGAGGCCGCCCAGGCAACAACCAAGGACCAAAAAGGGGCGGACGTGCCTGCTTACGGCGACACTATCGTTAACGGCTCAATCGGCGATGCTTCAAATCTCATCCCTGCTCTCTCTTCTGATTCATCCTCAGGCACTATCAATGGTCTCGTTTACAACGGCCTCATCAAAACAGACAAGAACCTGAATCTGGTCGGGGACCTGGCAAAATCATGGGATATTTCAAAAGACGGGCTAACCATTACCTTCCATCTCCGAAAGGGGGTCCTGTGGCATGACGGCCACCCTTTCACCTCCAAAGACGTCATGTTCACTTATAAACTCATGATTGACCCCAAGACACCCACCGCTTATGGTGAAGACTACAAGCAGGTTAAAAAAGCCGAAACACCTGACGATTACACTTTTCGGGTAACCTACGATCACCCGTATGCACCGGCGCTCATTTCCTGGTCTTTTCCCATCATGCCCGCTCATCTGCTGGAAGGAAAGGACATCACCAAAAGCCCACTCTCCCGAAAACCAATAGGCACCGGGCCGTATATCTTTAAAGAATGGCAGACCGGGCAGAAAATCGTGCTGGTGGCCAACCCCCACTACTTTGAGGGCCGGCCTTATATCAGCCGCTACGTTTACCGGATTATTCCTGATACCGCCACCATGTTTCTGGAGCTTAAAAGCGGGGGGCTTGACGAAATGGGCCTTACGCCCATCCAGTATAAACGGCAGACCAACACGCCGGAATTCAAGAAAAATTTTAAAAAATACCAATATCTTGCTTTTGCTTACACCTACCTGGGCTTTAATCTCCTGGACCCGAAATTTCAGGATAAACGCGTCCGCCAGGCCATAGGGTACGCCATCAATAAGAAGGAAATTATTGAAGGCGTACTTCTCGGTCTGGGAGAACCGGCCAATGGACCCTACAAACCAGGCACATGGATGTATAACGAAAAGGTAACCCCTTATCCTTTTGACCAGGCCAAGGCCAAACAGCTCCTGGCTGAAGCGGGATGGACAGATACCGATCATGACGGTATCCTTGACAAAGACGGCCAGCCTTTCCGGTTCACTATCACTACAAATCAAGGCAACAAACAGCGCAAGATGACCGCACTTATCATCCAACAAAGGCTGAAGGCAATAGGCATTGACGTCAAAGTCAGAATCATTGAATGGGCCGCCTTTTTAAAAGAGTTTATTGATAAAAAGAAATTCGAGGCCGTGATCCTGGGCTGGACAATCCCTATAAATCCGGATCTGTTCGATGTCTGGCATTCTTCAAAGACCAAACCCGGCGAACTCAATTTTATTTCCTATAAAAACAGTGAGGTAGACCGCCTCATAGATCAGGGGCGATTTACCTTTGACCGGGATGTCATGAAAAAATCATACGACCGCATCCAAGAGATACTGAAGGAAGATGCGCCGTACATCTTCCTGTACGTGCCCAAAGCGCTTCCGGTAGTGGCCGCCAGGTTTCATGGTATCAAGCCTGCT
>CAZVRN010000101.1:0-9189 GCA_964629485.1 uncultured Thermodesulfobacteriota bacterium
GAAGGCATCTGCCTTTGTTTGGCCAGGGAAGGCGCTCATGTTGTGGTAAGCGATGTCAAAACGGATCTGGCGGAGAAGGTAGCGGCCAAGGTCAGTCAAGGCGGGCGAAAATCCCTGGCAGTTCAGACCGACGTGCGCGCGGCCGATCAGTGTCAGGCTTTAATCGACAGCGCCATCAAGGAGATGGGCCGTCTGGATATTCTGGTCTGTTCGGCCGGGGTGATGGGATTAAGCGATCGCGAAAGCGACGCCCCGCTTAACATAGAAAACATGCTCGAATCAGACTGGGACATGACCATTGATGTGAACCTCAAGGGCGTTTTCCTGTGCAACCGGGCTGTGCTCCCGTATTTCAGGGAGCAGCGGAAAGGCAAGATTGTCAATATCGCCTCGGTTGCCGGACGCCGGGGTGTTGCATTTTTGGCTCCTTACGCCGCCAGCAAAGCCGGGGTGATAAACCTGAGTCAGTCAGTGGCCATGAACATGGCGCCTTTTAACGTCAACGTGAACGTGGTTTGTCCCGGGATAGTCTGGACGCCCATGTGGGCCCAGGGTACGGAAGCGCTGAAACAGCGAAGCGACGTCTTCAAAGGCGCCGATCCCGAAACGATTTTTAAAGCTATCGTTGAAACCGAGATTGCTTTTAAAAGGGTCCAAACACCAGAAGATATAGGAAACGCTGTGGTCTTCCTCGTTTCAGACGAAGCCAAGGAAATCACCGGGCAGGCCCTTAACGTTTGCGGCGGCATGAGATTTAATTAGGCCCTGTTTAAGCCGGTGGCATAAAAATCATTTTTAGAAGCCAAGGCGGGTCGCGCCGCGGTTAATCATAAAGGTGGCAGGCAACCAGATGGTTGCCGCCCGCATCCACCAGCTTCGGCTCCTCTTCCGTGCAAACAGGCATTGCTTTGAAACAACGAGTATGAAATCGGCAGCCGGGCGGTGGATTGAACGGGCTGGGCACCTCGCCGGGGAGTATGATTTCCTCCCGCTGCTCATCAGGATGGGAAGGAAGAGCGGCTGAGTAGAGGGCCTCGGTGTACGGATGCAGACGGTTGCTGTACAGCTCTTCGCTGTCCGCTGTCTCCACCAGCTTGCCCAGATACATTACGCCGACCCGGTTGCTCATGTGCTTGACAACCGCCAGATCGTGGGCGATGAGAAGGTAGGTCAGCTCGAATTGCTGCTGAATGTCTTTGAGCAGATTCATGATCTGGGCCCGGATGGAAACATCTAAAGCGGATACCGGTTCATCAAGAATGATAAGGCTGGGGCCCAGGGCCAGGGACCTCGCCACCGCGATCCGCTGTCTCTGCCCTCCGCTGAATTCGTGAGGAAAAAGCTCGGCCTTGTCCCGGCCAAGGCCGACAACCTCCAGGGATTCAGCGACCCTGTCCATGACGGCTTTTTTGGGCAGGGAATCATTTACAACAATGGGCTCGGCGATAATATCCCCGACCCGCATGCGGGGGCTTAAAGAACTGAAGGGGTCTTGAAAAACGGCCTGCACCTTTCTCCGGTATTTCTTCAGAGCGGTCCCGGTCAGCTTTGCTATGTCCTCGCCTTCGACAATAACGGTTCCTTTGGTAATTGATTCGAGCAGCAGGATGAGCCTGGCTGTTGTGGTTTTACCGCACCCGGATTCCCCGACCAGGCCGAAAGTTTCTCCCTTGTTGATGGAGAAATTGATGCCATCAACCGCTTTAATCGCACCGATCGTTTTTGAAAAAATGAGTCCCTTGGTGACCGGAAAGTACTTGGTAAGGTTTTTCGCTTCCAGAAGAATCTCGCTCATAATTCGTTCCCTTTCATCAAACCAGCCAGCAGTTTATAGTGTGCCCGTCACCAATTACTGTTTCCTTTGGAAGCTCTTGCCGGCAGATCTCCATGGCCTGGGGACACCGGGGAGCGAAAAGGCACCCCGGAGGCGGCTCCCTCAAATCCGGCGGCTGTCCCTCAATCGTATAAAGCTTTTCCAGCTTTTTTTCCATTTTAGGAAGCGAGTTGATCAAAGCAATAGTGTAGGGATGCTTTGGATTGTTGAAGAGGTCGCGAATAGGCGCATTTTCAACAACCTTCCCGGCATACATCACCACGACTCGGTCACAAACCTTGGCCACGATGCCAAAATCATGAGTCACCACGATCATGGCCAGCTTTGAGTTGCGCTGGATATCCTTGAGCAGCTTGAGAAACTGAGCCTGGATCGTAACATCAAGGGCCGTGGTCGGTTCGTCCGCGATGAGGAGCTGCGGCTGGCAGCTCAAGGCCATGGCGCCGACGATGCGCTGTCTCATGCCCCCGCTCATCTGGTGGGGATACTCACGCATGCGCACTTCCGGGGAAGGAATTTTGACCAAAGAGAGCATCTCTTTAACTTTTTCCCAGACACTTTTATGATCAAGATGCTGATGAAGCTTGATCGGTTCCGCCACCTGATTGCCGATGGTGAAGACCGGATTCAAGGATGTCATGGGTTCCTGCAAAATCATGGAAATATGTTTTCCCCGAATCTTTCTCATCTCTTTCTCTGTTTTGGCCAGAAGGTTCTCGCCGTTCATGATGATTTCGCCGCCCACAATTTTCCCTGCCGGTTTGGGCACGAGCTGCAGGATGGAAAGGCAGGTAATGCTCTTGCCGCAGCCGGACTCGCCGACAATGCCCAGGGTGTCGCCCTCACCGACAGAAAAGCTGACTCCATCAACCGCCTTGACCACTCCTCGTTTGGTGTAAAAATACGTCTTCAGCCCTTTAATCTCTAAAAGAGGTTTTCCCATATCTTTATTCCGCCATCTTTATATTTGCCTGAATTTCGGATCCAGGCGAACCCTGAGCCAGTCCCCGAGGAGATTAAAGCTCAGCACTGTCAGTAAGATCGCCAGGCCCGGCCAGACGCAAAGCCACCAAGCCTGCCCGATATAATTCCTGCCTTCAGATATCATGGAGCCCCAGTCGGGGTCTGGAGGCGGAACACCCAGGCCGAGGAAACTCAAAGACGCCTCGGCAATGATAACCACCCCGAGATTGAGGGTCATCAGAACGACCAGGCTGTTGATAATGTTGGGGAAAATGTGCCGGAACATAATTCGTATCTTGCTGCATCCGGCGACCACGGCCAGGCGAATGAAGTCCCCTTCTTTAAGGCGAAGCACCTCTGAACGAAGCACGCGGGCGTACCAGGTCCAGGCCAGGGCCGAGATAATAATAATGAGGTTGTATTTGCTCGCCCCCATTATGGCGGCCAGGGTCACGGCCAGGACAAGGAAGGGCATGGCAATCACAATATCAAGAATCCTCATCAGAATCGTATCGGTTCGCCCCCCCAGGTATCCCCCGCAAATAGCCACCAGGCTGCCCAGGAGTCCGGCGAACAGGACAGCCATGGTGCCGATTTCAAGTGAAACCCCGGCCCCGGCCATGATACGGCTTAAGATATCCCGTCCAAGCTGATCCGTCCCCAAAATATATTTCGTGGTTCCGCCTTTCATCCAAAAAGGCGGCCTCAAGGCGTCCATGAACGATGTTTTGTTTGGATCGTGAGGCAGGATCATATTGCCGAAGAAGTCAGTATTTGCAAAAATGCCGCAAAAAAGAAAAATCAGCAGGATCGCCGTTGGAATTTTTGGGGCTTCCCGGGCGGCTGAAAGAAACTTCCTGAATCGGGAAGGAGAACTTACTGCTTGTGGGGTAGTGGTAGTAGCAGTCAAAACTTTTTGCCTCCTTTATAAATTCCGGTAAATAAAGTCTATTGATACCTGATCCGGGGATCGATATATGCGTAAAGAATATCCACCAGAAGGTTCGTAAAAACGAACAGCACTGATGAGATCAGGACGCACATCTGCACCACCGGATAATCTCGGGCAAAGATCGCGTCCACAATCAGCCTTCCGATGCCCGGCCAGGTAAAGATGGTTTCGATGATCATGGTGCCATTGAGCAAGACCACGAACTGCAGGGCCGAGAGCGTGATCACCGGGGCCGAGGCATTTTTAAAGGCGTGCTTGAGAATGATCATGGTTTCGGAAACGCCCTTGATGCGGGCCATCTTGATGTATTCGGCGTCCATGACATCCAGCATGGCCGAGCGGCTTAAACGGGTCAAGGCGGCGGTGGTATACCAGCCCAGGGTAAAGCCGGGCATGATATAGTGCTTCCAGCCGCCCATCCCGGATGTGGGAAGAATTTTCAGCGTGGCCGAGAAGAATAAAATGAGCATGATCCCGACCCAAAATCCGGGCAGGGCCTGCCCAAGCAAGGCGAATATTTTACCAAATTTATCGAAGTTGCCTTCGACTTTGACCGCGGAAAGTATACCGGTAGGCACACCGACCAGAAGCGCAAAACCCATGGCCACGGAAGCCAGCTTGACCGTGTTGGGGAACCTGGCCAGGAACATGTCGATGGCTGGCATGTTCCACCTCAGGGATTCACCGAAATCTCCCCGCACCACCCCGGAGATGTACCGCCAATACTGCACGTAAATCGGCTTGTCCAGGCCCCGGTCTTTACGAATTTGCTCCAGGTCCTCCTTGGTGGCGTTTTGCGGCGCCATGAGCGCCACCGGATCGCCGCTCAGGTGTGTCAAAAGAAAGACAATAATGGAAATACCAATAACGGTAATAACGGCTTGGCCAAGCCGTTTCAAGATGTATCGTTTCATGATCTCCTGCCGCTCTTTTTAAGGTTTATGGTTCAGAGGTTGGATTTAAAACGTTTAAATCCGCAATGCCCGTTCTTCCCATATATGTCTACGCGGGAATGACAGGTATAATAACCTCCATATCAATCCCGCGTAAGAATAAATCGGTTGGTTTATGTTGCCATAAATTTTTTCACGATTTATCGCCTTAAGGCTTTTTCTGCCCCGATTTGTATAAAATATTAATCGCAAAATTTATTGTAATAATATTTATGTGTTAATACAATATCAGGCAGATTATAGATTTATATTCACACGAGAATATTTGATATTATAATCTTTATGTTATTCATACGCAACAATTATTCTGTGAGCCCTCTTAAGGACTTCGCCTATTTGCTGAACTAATTGTCAGACTCAAGTTTAACTTCTTAAAATTACGAAAATCAGGATTCCGCACTTAAATACTCACCGGCCGCAGTCCGAAAAAATTACCGGTTCTTAGGAGGCCCTGGAACATGATTTTTTTCGCATTCGCTGACCAGGCCATTAATGCCTGATTTTCATATATTCAAAACGGGTCCCCGGATAGGAGCCTTTCTGCCGATCCCATTTAACAATTCTCTGGTTTACGCCGTAGTTTGCATGAATAGCCCAAAGATGTATATTGATGCGGCTGTCCCGGATGAGTTTTGAAATCTTTCTCCCCCAGGCCGCGCTATCCTCTTCTGTTATGGCGTATTGCGCTTTGTTCATCGCAGCCTCGATCTCCGGAGTCGTATAGTAGCACCAGGGGGCATTAGACATGTAAGCATCGGTCAGATCGGCCGCTGCATCGCGTTCGGCGTCATACCACGAGTTGCGTGTAATAAGACCGCGAAGCTTTTTGCCTTGATACGCTCCCCACCAGGCGCCCCCTTCGTAAACATTGATTTTGGCCTTGATGCCGACGTCGGCCAGGTTGGCTGCGATAGCCTCCATCCAGTACTTGTTCCCGGCAGTACAACCCATGACCGTTTCAAACCCTTTGGGATATCCGGCTTCGGCTAAAAGAGCCTTGGCCCTTTCCGGATCGTAAGGGTCCGGCTTCACACTGGGGTTCCAGCCCAGGGTGTAGGGCGAGATCACTTCCCCATACGGCTCTGATCCGCCGAAAAGGATCTTCTCGCAGATGAGTTTTCGATTGATGGCCAGGCTGGCCGCCTCCCTGACGCGCTTGTCGAGAAACGGGCTTTTTTCGCTGGGAAAAGGCAAATCGGCAAAGGCCAAAACCTGCCCGATAATGTATTTGGTTTGGATCAGCCTCAGGTTTGGATCGGCCTTGACCACCGGGATATGCCTCCCCGACAGCTCAATGATATCAGCTTCTCCGGCCTTCAGCATGGCCAGCCGGGTCGAGGCCTCGGAAACGTAAATGAACTTGAGCGTCTTGATTTCCGGGGTCTTGCGGTAATGCTTCTTGACCGCGCCTATTTTAAAATAAACATCCTGCTTATAATTAAGCCACTTGAAAGGTCCGGCCCCGACAGGCTTGTCCGCAAACGCTTTATCGCCGATTTCCTCACGGTATTTTTTGGGGAAAATACCCATGTCCCACCACAGTCGTTTCCAGAGTCCCGGGAAAGGCTTCTTTATGTTGAAGCGGACTTTATAGGTGTCAATAACTTCGGCGTTTTTTACATGGCGCCTGAAGTCATGACCGAGCACCCACCTTGATCTTTTGTACATATGCTTGGCCAGGCTGTATTTGACGTCCTCAGCGGTTACAACAGCGCCGTTATGAAATTTAACCCCCTTCCTGAGATTGAAATCCACGTAGCTCCAATCGTCCGCCAGCTTCCATGATTTGGCCAGGGCGGGGAGGTACTCCAAGTTTACGCCGCATTCAATCAGGGGTTCATAAATAGTTGTCCCCAGCAAGGGCCCCTGGCCTGCGTAATGCGTGGTACAATCGCCGCCCTTGGTAAAAAACATTCCGTAGCCGGTGGCATACACGACGTCGCCGCTCTGGGTAACCTCCCCTTTGGCCAGGGCGGTGACGATGAAAACCGTGCTCACAAGAAGAGTTATCAGGCTAATGGCCGCAATAGATTTAGATTTTTTTCCTTTCATGAGAAACCTCCTGTATCTGCCCTTGATAATTAAATTTGTAAAATCATATTGAGCGCCGTATAAGACATTTACGTAATTACTAACGCCCAAGACATCCATTTAAGCACGGAAATACAACGCATTTCTGCATACTTCTTCCGCCAAACCTTGTTTTTACTTGACCTCGGTTATTTTCGCGCTATTATAATTTTTAACTAAACAATAAAATTATGATAACTACCAAAAAATCGAAAAGTCAAGGAATAACATCTTCAAGGCTATGTAGTTTTAAAACATGGGTAACACTCCGAAGGTGTATACTGATGTAGCTCTCAAAAAGTTACATCACTCACAATGGAGGTTACCCATAGGATGCAATTTACCAGAGAAGAACAGATTAGGCGAAGATTAAATTGGTTTATCGAGGCCAGGGAATTAGGCAGCGTCAGCCGCCCATTTAGGCCCGAAGATATTGATGTAATCGGCCATACCCTTGTTGTCGCTTTTTTCAAGGGAATCCAGTTCCGCCTCATAAACTTCCCGCGTGGGGATATCGCATTCCATGTCTATAATCATGTCATCTTCTTGTTCGTGAATTAAACATATGGCCAGGCATTGAATTCCTGGGCCACAGAAAATAGTAAAGCTTTCTACCTCGGCACGGTCACGGGCATGCCCATGATCGGCCAGATGACCAAAACGGCAAGCGCCACAACAGCCATCAGGAGAATACTCGCCGGGATGCCATATAGAAAAAACTCACCCGCGGAAAACTGTTTGGAATCGTAAGCAATGGCGTTGGGCGCGGCTCCGACCAGCAGCAGAAAAGGCATGCCTGCCGTAACCAGCGAGGCAAACACGATAACCTCTGCGGCCACGCCCAGATACGGTGCTATGACCAGGGCTACGGGCAAAACAATGGAAATTGCGGCCACGTTCATGATGAAGTTGGTCATGAGCATCATAAAAAAGGCGATGCTCAACACAAAAATAAACCAGGGGGCTTCCTTGAACATTTGCAGCCAGTTCACGGCCAGCCATTCCGCCGCACCCGTGTCCCAGAGGCAGAGGCCGATGCTCATGGCGCCGCCGAAAAGCAGAATAATATTCCAGGGAATATCTTCCAGGTCGTCTATGTCAAGAATTCCGAACAGGAAAAAAAGGATGGTTGACACCAGAACGATAGCGGATTTATTGACCGGCGCCAGCCAGGAGATGCGTGATCTGAGGGCCAGAGCCAAAATCACCAGCAGGACAATAAATGCAGCCAGAATTTCCTTTTTGGTGATCGGCCCCAGTCCGGCGCTGAGGTTTCTGGCCCTTTGTCTGAGCCCGGGGATGGTCTTTTTTTCAGGCTTGAAGAAAATCATGAAAAATCCCCAGAGGGCGAAAACCATGAGCCAGCCGATAGGGAACATATAGTAGGTTAACTGGAAGAAGGTGATCTCACGGCCCATGATTTCTTTAAAAAATCCAATGGCCACGGCCCCTCGGGCCGCTCCGAGCAAGGTAATGATACTCCCGGCCCCGGCGACATAGGCCATTCCCATAAAGAGGCCCTTGCCGAACCTGGTTGGTTTCTTTCCCTCCTCATAGAGAGAGTAGATGATTAAAAGGAGTGGATAGATGGTTGCCGCCACGGCCGTGTGGGCCATGATGTGTGTCAGGGCCGCTGTCACCACGAAACAGCCCAGGTAAATCATGCTGGTTTTTTCACCGACAATGATAAGCATTCTATAGGCCAAGCGCCGCGTCAACCCTGTTTTGGTAAAGACAAAGCCGATAATGATGGACGCAAAAATGAACATGACCGAAGGGTCCATGAAATCATTAAAGGCCGCCTTGGCCGGGCGGATCAGAAACAAGGCCTGTATCACTCCGATGAGCAGGCTGGTCACGCCAATGGGGACGACTTCAAAAACCCACCAGGTCCCGGCGAGTAAGAAGAGGGCCAGGGCGGCCTTGGCCTCCTTGGTCAAGGGGAAATGTTTGCCCATCGGATCCACGGCGTCCGGCCATGACGGGGAAAGATAAACCACGGCGAACAAGCCGAGCCCGAGAAAAATAAAAATAAGTCGTTTCCAATTAAAATAGCTGGTCCCGTTGACTTCCTTTGCGGCCATGAAATTTTACCCTCCCTGGATTTTTCTGGTAAGGTTATAGCTCATGATTCGTGTGAAGCGGCTGTGGTGAAAACATAAATAAAAAAACATAAATAAAAAAGCTGATTTGAGGCAAAAAGGGCCTCTTGGTAATTCCGGGCATAAAAATCAGACGTATTGTATGGGCTAGCCACCGGCCTGTCAAGGCAAGATGCTCCTTCTTGGTTCCGTTTGACCTACAGAATAATACAAGAGGAGATTTCTTAAGAACCGGTAATTTTGTTGAAATCGCGAAAGGCGAAAATGAGTTCGGCTAAAGGACGAAGTTTTGCAGAGGTTATCTAATCGCGAACG
>CAZVRN010000102.1:0-9107 GCA_964629485.1 uncultured Thermodesulfobacteriota bacterium
GGCCGAACAGCAAAGGTCCCCGGCGGAATGGGCCTTACAGTGGGTCTGGAACCAGCCGGAGGTCTCGGTCGTGCTGAGCGGCATGTCATCCATGAGGCATGTCACTGAAAACGTGGCTGCCGCGGATCGTTCCGGTCCCGGTACGCTGACTGAAAAGGATCTCTCCCTGATTGAAAAGGTCCGGGAAGAATACAGGAGGCTGTCCCCGATCCCCTGCACGGCTTGCAAATACTGCATGCCCTGCCCGAATAACGTGAATATTCCCGGTATCCTGGGGTTATACAACGACGCCGTCATGTACAACGATTTAAACAGGGCGCGGATCCTCTATGGCATCCGCATCCCGGAAGACGAGCGGGCCGAGCACTGCATCGAATGCCGGGAATGTGAAGAGCTCTGCCCCCAGGAAATCCCTATTTCCGAATGGATTAAAAAGAGCCATGAATTATTGGCCTGAAGGATTGGTTGCGGATTCGCGGAGCCGTATTTTGCTGAAAACCGTTTCAGAGTGGCAAGGGCGGCCCGGCGGCTTTGAGCAACAAGCCGCCCCTGCCTTGAAGCATCACCTTGTGATTCCAGCCCCGGTCTTGCCTGAAAGAGGCGGTCTAGCTTAACTCAAGCGGGTATTTCCCGAATTCCCTGATCGCTTTTATCATGGCCAGGTAGTTTTCCGGTTTTACGCTCGAATGAATCGAGTTGCTTGACATGCAGATATAGCCGCCGCCGTGCGCGGCTTTTTTCATGCATTCCTTAACTTCCTGCCTTACCTCTTCAGTCGTTCCCCAGGTCAGGGTCGGGCCGCAATTCACGTTGCCCAGCAGGCAGAGCCTGTCTCCGTAGCGGGCCTTGACCTCCCCGAGATCCATACCGGCGATGGGGTCAATGGGGTGCAGTCCGTCAATGCCGGTTTCAATAAGCAGGTCCATGATTTTCCAGAGGTTGCCATCCGTGTGTTTGACCGCGGGGACGTGCATTTTGTGAGCCAGATCAACCTGTTTTTTAAGAGCCGGGGTTAAAAAACGGGCCGTGTGCCTGGGCGATACAAACGGGCCTTCTGTCATGGCAAAGTCACCGGAAATGAGCAGGGCGTCCGCACCCAGTTCAAGGCAGTTTTTTATGTACCTCAGGTTGTAATCAAGGACAATTTCGTTAACGCGGTCCAGGAGATCAGGGTTTTTGATCATGGCGCGCAGGTAATTATCAAGCCCCAGGAGGGAATCAGACGCGATGTCGAATACGTCCGTCACATGGGCGAAGACAGCCTTCTCCCCGCCCAGCCTCCTGATGATCTGTTTCAGGCGTTCATACCTCCACTCTTCATCCGGGTCCGGCGGCTTATAACCCTCAAGGTCTTTTTCAGACTTGATGGCCGGTTCGATAGGGTGGGCCAGCATTTCCGCGCCGAACTGCGCCAGGCCGCCCCAGTGATCCCGGACGATCCTTTTACTCTCATCAACGGTCTCATATTTCCAGGCCACGGCTTTGTCAAAGATCACGATGGCGTCAATGCCCATTTTTTCAACAAAATCCACGGTGCCCGCGCCGGGCAGGATGGCCTGTCTTACCTTCGGGTCAATCCCGAGTTCAAAATGAGGAACCGAATCAGGTTCTTTAAGATTCAATGCCTTTAAAATTCGTTCCCGGCCTGATAATTCAGTCATACTTGGCTCCTCCAGCCATGCGCCGGTTTTCTGCCGCTAGACCCGCTGCCACCGGGTTCCCCGGGCCGTATCAATCACATTAATGCCTTTATCCCGAAGCAGATCCCGCAATCGGTCGGCCTCCCTGTAATTCCCGTTCTTTCGAGCCTGATCCCGTTTTTCCAGAAGCTCCCGGCATTCTGCGTCCAGGGTTTCCAGCTCGAAGTTCATGATATTTAGCACCTGGTTGAGTTGTTCAAGGAGTTCCTCGATCTGGGACAGGTTTCCCTGGTCAAGCTTCTTTTTATCCAGCAGGGGGTTGAGGCGGCGGATAAACTTAAACAGGGCCGAAAGGGCCCCGGCGATATTAAGGTCGTCATCCATGGACCTTATGAAATTTTGACGCAAATCATAGACATACTGGTCTACTTCAGATGCGCCTTCACCCGGGGCCGCGTACCTGACCCGGGAAATAAATTCATCCAGGCGGGCCAGCGTGCGCGCAGCCGCTTCGAGACGGTCCTGGCTGAATATCAGCGGCTTGCGGTAATGGGTGGACAAAAGCCAGAACCTGATGGCCCGGCCCGAATGCCCCTGATCAAGAAGCTCTTGGACGGTCGGCGCATTGCCCATGGACCGGGACATCTTCTGTCCGTTCACAAGCACCAGTTCGCTGTGAAGCCACAGCCGGGCCATGGGCATACCGTAGGCAGCCTCGCAGATGGCGTTCACGTTTTCATGGTGCGGGAAATTGAGGTCAGCGCCGCCGGTGTGGATGTCATACTGTTGGCCGAGGTACTTGGTCGATATGGCCGCGCACTCAATGTGCCAGCCGGGCCTGACCGAGCCCCAAGCGGTCTGGTAGTATAAGCCGCGCTTGAGCTCAGCCAGGGTTGACCGCTTGAACAGGGTGAAATCACGGGGGTTTTCTTTTTCGTAGACATCCAGGTCCACGGTCTTGCCCACCTTGATCTTGGAAAGGTCCACCCCTGATATTTTGCCGTAATCCTGAAAACGCGAGATGTCAAAATAGAGTGACCGCAGTTTTTCGTAAGCCAGTCCTTTTTCAACCAGTTTATTCGCCAGCTCGATCATGTCGTCTACATGATCCCCGGCCCGGGGGTATTCATCGGCGCGTTCCGCGCCTAATGTGTCGCAGTCTTTCAAAAATTGCTGGAGATACACCTCGGTGAATTCTTTGAGGTCCTGTCCGGTTTCAGCGGTGGCGTTAATGGTTCGGTCGTCTATGTCCACAACATCCATGACATGGTATACTTCGAAGCCGCGGTATTTTAGATACCGTTTCACCAGGTCGGCCACGATGACATGCCGGTAGGTAGCCACCTGTTTGGTTGAATAAAGCGCCGGGCCGCAGGAGTAAATGCCGATACGCCCGGCCCGGATAGGGGTTAAAGGCTCCTTGGTCCGGGAAAGCAGGTTATAAAAACTGAGCGCCGCTTTTTCACGGGGGGTAAACAGGTTCGTGCTCAGGTAGCGTTCCCCGCCGTCGGGCAGAACCACGACCAAGACACCGTCTTCCATCTGCCGGGCTTTTTCAACGGCCACGTGCATGGCCGCGCCCGAACTCATGCCCGCGAAGATTCCTTCCTCCCGGGCCAGGCGTCTGGCCATTTCAAAGGCGTCCTCATCGTCAATGTTGACCAGCTCATCAACCCGTGATTTATCATAAATTCCCGGGACATAGGCTTCTTTTAAATTTTTCAGTCCCTGAATCTTGTGGCCGAGGTAAGGTTCGGCGCCAACGATTTGAATATCGGGGTTTAACTCCTTGAGCCGCTTGGAAACACCCATCAGGGTGCCGGTGGTCCCCATGGCCGATACAAAGACGGTGACCTGCCCGCCGGTCTGCTCCCAGATTTCCAGGCCGGTGCCTTCATAGTGGGCCAACACGTTGGCCGGGTTGTTGAATTGGTCAGGCAGGAAATATTTGTCCGGCTCTTCCCTGGCCAGCCGATAAGCCTCTTCAATGGCCCCGTCCGTTCCCAGGTGCCCCGGTGTGAGCATGATTTCAGCTCCCAGGGCTTTCAGGATTTGCCTCCTCTCCGTGCTGGCCGACTCGGACATGGCCAGGAGAAGCCTGTATCCTTTCACGGCGCAGACGAGCGCCAGGCCGATGCCCGTGTTGCCGCTGGTGGGTTCGATGATAATCTTGTTTTTCGTCAGTTGGCCGTTTTTTTCAGCTTCTTCAATCATCATCCGGGCGATACGGTCCTTGACAGAACCTCCCGGGTTAAAGCCTTCCAGCTTGGCCAGGAGTTTCACTTTCGGATTAGTATTGAGCCGCTTGATTTCAACGAGAGGCGTATGGCCGATGCAGTCAAGAAGGCTCTTTATTTTAATAGGTTGCATAATATCCTGAAAAAAAGAAAAAACTTAAGCCAAATCAAGATGATTCTTTTTACAAAAAAGCGAATCGGATTTCAATAGAATACTTTCATTTCTGAAGATTAGCACATCAAATATTTCCAGCGGTTCCGGATTATGGCACGCCTAAAATTTTGAAAGTGATATAAAGGTTCAGGGGGCGTCAAAAGATGACGCCCCCTGACTAATGGCGGTTATGCGGAAAGATGAAAGGCTTTGAAGGTTGTTATCCAGCCACGTAAGTTTTCAGTTTGCGGCGCTGGGAGGAATGGCGCAGGCGCTTTAAGGCGCGTTTCTCAAGCTGGCGCACGCGTTCGCGGGAGATATGTAGGGCTTGCCCGACTTTTTCAAGGGTGCAGGCGTCCTCATCCCCCAGGCCGAAACGCATGCACAGTATCTGCTTTTCTCTGGGAGTGAGAGTGTTCAAAGCCTCTTCGGTCAGCATGAAGCGTTCGTTATCCTGGAGCGCGTCAAGCGGGGAAACAACCTCTTCATTTTCTATCAGGTCACCCAGCAAATCGCCGTCTTCGCTTATGGGCGTCTCAAGGGAGATCGGTTCCCGGCTCATTTGCAGAATGTTTAAAATCCTTTCAAAAGTCAGCCCGGAACGCTCGGCCGTCTCAAGGAGCGTGGGTTCACGCCTCAGCTCCTTGACCAGCTCAAAGTAAGTTCGGTAAAATATATTCCGGGACTCCATGAAATGAACCGGAACGCGAATGGTTCGGCCCTGATCGGATAAGGCCCTCGATATGGTTTGGCGAATCCACCACGAAGCGAACGTGGAAAACCTGTTGCCTGTTGTATAGTCATACCGCATTACGGCCTTCATCAAGCCCACATTTCCTTCCTGAATTAAATCCGCCAGAGACATGCCGCGATGTGAAAATCTTTTGGCGATATTAACGGCCAGCCTGAGGTTGGCCGCCACCATCTTGCCGGTAGCTTCGTTAAGCTCCCCTCGTATCGACTTGTAGTTTTTTACAAATTTTACCAGCTCCGGTGCAGGGCGTTCCAGCTTTTCAATAGCTTTTACAACCTCTTCCATCTCCCGAAAAATATATTCAATCGGTTCACGGGAATTTTTTTTCTTTTTCTGCCAGTTTTTGAGTTCTTTTTTGAAAGACCGCAAAGGCAGAAAACTGGTTCGAGTCTTGAGAAACAGATCAGTCAAGGCGTTTTGTGCTTCTTTGATGCGGCGGCCCAGTTCCAGCTCCTCCTGGGGAGTTAAAAGCTCAATATTGCGCATTTCCCTGAAATAGGACGTCATGATCTCGTCAGACGGACTCGAATGCTTGTCTTCAGCGCCTTCATGGCCTTCGTCTGCCTCGACATGAACGAGATTTTCTGGTCTCTCCTGTTCGATATTATAATTCAACTCAGGGATTTCATTATTATTTTCTTTTTTTTCGTCTGCTATTTTCATTGGTTTAACACGTGTTTCCCGTTTTATATAATTTCAAACAGCTCTAATAAAAAGATAGATCGAGGAGAATAGAAGTCAACCCTAAAGTTGCTTAAAACCATATATAAAAAATTTTGTCAAGAAAGAACGGCGAGTAGATTATGTAGTTTTAAAACATGGGTCACACACCGAAGATGTAAAAAGTTTTCCCCTTCATCCCAGGGCAGAACCCTGGAACGAGAAACAAAGGCCAGAAGAGTGGTTGGGGCTGGATTTTTATGGCTGGTGGTGGATGAAAAAAGCCGGGGAGTAAGCAGGGTCTTAAAAATCCCCTTTTAAAAAAGAGGGAGGTTTTAAGGCGGAACCTGGATCGGTGTAATGCCTTGAGGCCCTGCCTCAACACAGGCTGGGCAATAATTTTTCTCGTCGCGGGGCGGCCTGGATTGTCTTATGCCGGCTTCGTGGCATGATGCCGAAAGATAAGGGATCGCGGCAAGACCCTGGACGAGGAGCCGGAAATCAATTCCCCTTCAAGCATTATTAACGGCTGCCAGGTCGGCCTCCATGGGTTCTCTTTTTTATAGGCCCCAGCGGGATCAGGTAAAGAACTTCCTCGCCCGAAGGCAGGTCCAGGGCGTTTCGCACCTCGGCGTCGAAAAAAGCACCGATGCCGCAACAGCCCCAGCCCATGATCTCCGCCGTTAAATAAGCCCGCTGGCCGAGTCTCCCGGCCGCCAGGTAGGCCAGGCGCAGGGCCCGGCTGCCAAGCGATCTTTCGAGCCTTTCCAGCGGCGCGGTCAGGACAAGGACCAGGTTGGCCCGCCCGATCCAGTCCTGGTTAAGGGCGGCCTGGCTGATCTTGGGGGTTAAAAATCCGCCTTTATTAAGCTCAAGTTCACGGATTTCAGGCCTCAGATGATAAAATCCGTCCGGCAGGTCCAAAATTGAGTTGGCGGCGAGGCCGAGGTTTATCAGGGTTCCCACCTCGGGGGTGGTTAACAATTCAAGGGCGCGGGACAGTTTCTCCGGCTGAAGGTCCCTCGGCTTGAAATTGCGGCGCGACCGCCGCCCCCTGAGAACTTGCACCAGCGTGGGTTCCATAAAGTCATCCCAGGCCACGGAAGGCAGAGCCACCCGTGTTCCGGCTGGCCATTTTAAGGCGGTCGGTTCATGGCCGGTCAAAGGCGCCGAGGTTAAACGGCTGACCGAAGCAATCAAATCGAAGGTTTCTTCACGAGGCGCCACGGCATCAGCCCGGGGAACCGCTTCGGATGATATTTCTTCATTTTCTTCCTTGAAAGAGGATTTTTTTGATTCTATTGGCCGCGCGCCGAATTTAATCAGGCTGAAAACCCTTTCCCGGGCGGGGTCGAGCCCCAGAAAGGCATTCAGAACCTCGTCGTCAAAACTGGTTTCAAAAGCGGCTTCAAGGCCCATAACCGGACTAATAAGCATAATGTTTTCAGCGACATGTCCCATATCAAGCAGGCAGTACCTGAAACCGCGGTCCCTGTATTTCCAGGCGCTGCGGAAAAAGACGCTGCTCAAAATAAGGGACGGCGCCGGTATGCTGTAAGGCGGTGCGCCCCGGCGCAGGCTGACCAAGGCAAAATCGCCTGGCGAGTAATAATAGAGCCCGTCGTCCAGGCCCTCAATGTCCCTGGCCGCCAGGTAGATTTCCGTGGGGTAAAGGGCCCCGGCCGAGGGAGCGGAGCGATAATAAAGGATCTGTGTTCCATAATCAACCTGAGCGGTAAAGCCATAAGCCATGAAAAGGAGGCCGGACAAAACGGGCAGGCTCATGGGCTCCGGTTTTCTGGTCAAACGCCCCAGTAAAGCCCGGGCGGCCTCGATACGGGGCAGGGTGAGTTCGTGCGGCAGAGGCGCCATGTCGGCGTTTTTATATACTTTGGTCGTTTGAGGCTGGTTGGACCAGTCCAGACCCGGGCCGAACATACTGTCCCGCGCGTATTCAGTCCGGTGATGGTAGTCGGCGGCGGAATTTAATTTTGGCATATGATCCTCGGAGTCCGGGGTGGTTAAAAAAGGATAAAGCGCTTAAGATGCCTTGATACCTGGCCGGCTCAGGGCGCCAAAGTGATGCTGTAAGCGTAACGGCCTCGCTGAACCACCATGCCGATGGAGTGGCGGAGGCGGTATTTGGCCATGGCCTTGAGGTAGTCGTTCAAACTGGTAATCTTTATCTCGTTGACCTGGTGGACGATGTCTCCCTTTCTCAGGCCAATCCGGGAGGCCGGTGAATTGGGCCTCACCTTGTCTATGGGCAGACCGTTTTGTTTTGCATACCGCTTTCCGCTCAGCCGCAAGCCATAGCGGCCCTCGCTGATGGCCATGGCCTTTTCAAGGGGAAAGGTTTTAATCGTGGCATTGAACTTCAGGGGGTGCCCTTTACGGTAGACGGTCAGGTCGACTTTTTCCTGGTCCGCGTACGAGCGGAGAATGTCTTCATAGTCGTCAATGGAATTTACACGCTTTTTATCGATCTTGACAATCACGTCTCCCCTGGCCAGGCCGGACCCGGCCGCCGGGCCCTTGGGGTCGATGCCGGTAATAAGGACACCTTCGTGATTCGGCGTTTTAAAGTAGGCGGCCAGGCGTTGGTCCAGGTTTTGAAGCGAAAGGCCCAGCCAGACCGGCAGGACCTCCCCGTAAGAGATCAGGGATTTGATGATCCTTTTGGCCTTGTTGATCGGTATGGCGAAGCCGATACCATTGGCCTGGGCATAGATGGCGGTGTTGATGCCGATCAACTCGCCGTTGATATTGAGGAGAGGACCGCCGGAGTTGCCAGGGTTGATTGAGGCGTCGGTCTGGATGAAATCCCTGTAGACGCGGTCATCGGTTCGAAGATGACGGTTGACCGCACTGATGACCCCTGTGGTTACAGTATGACTCAAACCAAAGGGGTTGCCGATGGCTATGACCTCCTCGCCGATCATCAGGTCTGATGAATCGCCCATTTTCAGGTAAGGCAGCTTCTTTTTTGACTTGATCTGGAGCACGGCCAGGTCTGAATCCGGGTCCGCGCCGACCAGTTGGGCGTTATATTCCTGGTCCTCCCCCACGGTGACCTTTATTTCAGAGGCCCGGGCCACGACATGCTCGTTGGTCAAAATGTAGCCCCGCGTGCCGTCAATAATCACACCGGAACCCAGGGATGACCTGGCCCGCTGGCGGGGGAAGGGGGATTCTAAAAAGTCTCGGAAGAACTGATCGAAGAAGTCATTTCCTCTGAATTGGAAAAAGGGATTGCTGCGCTGGTCTATAATCTGCGTGGTATTGATATTGACCACGGCCGGTCCGGCCAGGCGCACCGCTCTGACCACCGGCGTCTCCCGGGACACGGCCCATGCGGCAGTAACCGAATAATGAAACAAGATCAAGCTCAGGACCAGGGCTAAACTTATGATCCGGGACAGTTTAATACTTCTGAGCATATGTTACCCCAAATTCATTATTTTAAATAATTATCTATAAATATTTTATTATTTCAAGGTGTTTTCGCAGGAATTCATGGCCGGCCGGGGGAAAGAAAGGCTTCTTTACCCCGGCCGGATTGTTTTTTTAGCGCGAGAGATCATTTGGTTGAAGTAAGACCAAAGGACAAAGATTATGCCGTCAGGTCCCTCTTTTTGGCCTCGAACTCTTCTTTGTCAATC
>CAZVRN010000103.1:0-9104 GCA_964629485.1 uncultured Thermodesulfobacteriota bacterium
GGCCGTGCCGACGTGAAAACGAACCTTGGTTCTGTTTTTGAACGGTTTTTCGTTACTGTTCAAATATGTCACCCAGACATCTATTCTCTTGTGCGAACACAAGGTGTTAGGATGGGCCAGCACTTGACCTCTCTCAACTTCGTCTTTGTTAAGCCCCTGGAGGTTGATGGCGGTTCTCAACCCGGCTGTAACTTGAGACACACTTTGGTTATGGACTTGCAGCCCTCTGACCTTGGCCGTCTTTTGGCCGGGATATATCATCACCGTATCCCCGAGCGCCAGGCTTCCGGAAAGTGTAGTGCCTGTGACTACGGTGCCGAATCCCCGCATGGTAAAAACCCGGTCCAAAGGCATCCGAAAGAGGCTCCCCGCCTGTCTTTCCTTGACCTGGTTCATTACCTGGGAAATAGCAGCGACAACATCGTCAGCTCCACGGCCGTCTACCGCTGAAAATCGAATCAACGGAGCGTCTTCCAAAAAGGTCCCTTTTACGAATTCACGGATATCTTCCTCCACCAGATCAAGCCATTCCTCATCGGCGAGGTCTACCTTGGTCAGGATGATCAAACCCCGCCTTACTCCAAGAAGCTGGCAGATATCCATATGCTCCCTGGTCTGCGGCATAACGCCCTCGTCCGCAGCGATAACCAGGGCAACCAGATCTATGCCCATGGCACCGGCAACCATGTGCTTGACAAACTTCTCATGGCCGGGCACGTCAATGATGCCGATACGCTCGCCGTTTGGAAGCGTCAAGTGGGCAAATCCCAATTCGATAGTTATACCGCGGGCTTTCTCTTCCTTAAGACGGTCGGTGTCAATACCGGTCAGGGCTCGAATTAGGCTGGTCTTTCCGTGATCAATATGCCCGGCTGTGCCAAGAATAACAGGTTTTGTCATACCGCCGAAACTCCACTGCTTTGATTTTTAGCCCCTTATATCTATCTTAATGTTTAGTTATAGAGAATCAAGAAGGAATTAGCAATCCCCTTGCCAAGGGCTTATTTCGGTGATAAAAATTTAACATGATTATTTTTGCGCTCAGTCGTATTGATTACTGTTGCGACAGGAAGGGAGTTTTTTTTGAAGGTAATGGGTCTAGACCCCGGGTCTAAAAGGGTTGGAGTGGCTCTGAGCGACAATCTCGGCATGACTGCTTCAGGGTTGACCACCCTGACCTGGCGTAAACGGGAGGATCTCCTGGCCGGGATACATCGCCTGGTGGAAGAATATAAAGTCGAGAAAATCGTAGTCGGCCTTCCCCGGCGGATGGACGGCTCCCTGGGGCCTGAAGCCAAGGCGGCCCTTTCTTTGGCCGAAGAGCTTGAATCCTGCGAGGGTCTGGAAATCGTGACCTGGGATGAACGATTCTCAACGGTGGCTGCGGAACGAGTCTTGATCGAGGCCGATGTGAGCCGCAAGAAAAGGAAGAAACTTCGTGATAAAGTGGCTGCGGCTTATATCCTCCAGGGCTACCTCGATTCTTTAAAAATTTCTTATTGATTTTTTATTTAGAGAGAATCCCTATGCGCCGCTTTCTGCTTTGGTTCGGCTGTTTTTTTCTGATCGTAGTATTGGCCGGGGCCGGCCTGCTTTGGCATGAAGTACGTTTGATCCTGTCCCCTGTTTCCAAAGAAGAAAAACAGGTCCTTGTCAGTATACCGAAAGGCGCATCTCCAGCGGAAATAGGGAAGCTGCTTGAGGACGCAAAAGTCATCCGTTCTGCCGTGGTTTTCCGTTATTTGGTCGACCTGAAAAAAATGGATACCAAACTTCTGGCCGGGGAACATCTTCTTGATTCTGGCCTGGATACTTCTGGCATTATCGAAAGTCTGGTCAAGGGCCGGTTTAAAATGTGCAGGCTGACCATCCCGGAAGGACTGACCATGAGTCAAGTAGCAGCGGCTGTAGAAAGGGCCGGATTGGCCAAAGCAGAAGACCTGAATCGTCTTTTCATTGATGCTGATTTTATTCATTCGCTAAAACTTGACGAAAAAAATTTGGAGGGGTATCTTTTCCCTGAAACATATTATTTTACCGCCGGGACATCTGCGCGGGAAATCATCCGGGCGATGGTAAACCGCTTCTGGGATGTCTGGAGCCGTTATGAAGCCAAGGCCCGGGCAACCGGAATGACCCGGCATGAAATTGTAACATTGGCTTCCATAGTGGAGAAAGAAACCGGGAATGCCTCAGAAAGACCCCTGATAGCGGCTGTCTTTCTCAACCGGCTGAAACAGGGGATGCGGCTGCAAAGTGATCCGACCGTAATTTATGGTCTTCAGAATTTCAATGGTAACCTGACACGCGAACATCTCGAAACTTACACCCCCTATAACACCTACCAGATCAAGGCCTTGCCTCCGGGTCCTATCGCCAACCCCGGTGAAGCCAGCATAAAAGCCGTGATTGAACCTGCCAAGGTCGGTTATTTGTATTTTGTTTCGAAAAATGACGGGACACACCATTTTTCAAAAACCCTGGCAGAACACACACGGGCGGTAAACCTGTATCAGCGCCGTCTTCACCGCCGATAAACTCTCCTCTTTTTTCTTAACACGAGGCCGGCCCTGGTTATTTTTCTTATCCCGAATATTTTTTATACATTATGTTGTGGTTTTCCTTTATTTGGCTTCAATATATTGTGGAATGACGGACAGCGAAAAAGTTAATGATCTCTAGGGGTTCGATGAATTTTTTACTTGACAGGTGGGGAAAAGAGGCATAAAGTGGAACATAAAAGGCATAAAGTGTCATATTAAGGCAGGTCAGAGTTAAGGGGACCCCGGTGTGACCCATGTTTAAAGGTAATTTTCAGCACACCATCGATTCCAAGGGCCGGATGTCCGTGCCCACGCGTTTCAGGGATTTGATCCCTGATAATGGGGAAGGCAAACAGCTTGTTATTACCTTTGGAATTACCGGGGAATGCCTTTGGGCATATCCGCAGGAAGATTGGAAGGAAATAGAGGAGCAGATTAAAGAAACAAAGTCCAGCCCGCAGAAAGACGCCTTTGTGCGGAATTTTATCGGGAACGCGCATGAATGTACTTTGGACAAAATGGGCAGAATACTCATCCCTATTGTCTTGCGCGAAAAAGCCGGCTTGAAAAAGCATGTTGTGGCTGTCGGCGCACTGCAGAAGTTTGAAATCTGGGACCAGGGGCGATTTAAAGCTCTTGAGGAAAGTGAAATTCCGCAAACCTTGGCCCAGCAATTTTACGAGTCTGAAGAGATCAGGATATGACCGGACATGGAATACAGCCATTTTCCAGTCATGCCTATGGAAACGATGTCCGCCTTAAATGTCCAGGAGGGCGGTCAATATATAGACGGAACCATTGGTGGGGGGGGGCATGCCCGGATGATCCTGGAGTTAATTGGGCCCCGGGGACGTCTTTTGGGCCTGGACCAGGATCCGGACGCAATCAGCTACCTTCAGGAGGTACTCAAGCCTACCGCTCCTAATTTAACGCTGTATCATGGGAATTTTTCCCGGCTGGATGATATCCAGGCCGAACTTGGATGGGGAACCGTGGACGGGATTCTCCTTGATTTAGGCGTAAGCTCCTATCAGCTCGAGAAATCTGATCGAGGATTTTCCTTTCTCAGGGATGAAAAATTGGACATGCGCATGGACCCCACGTCAGGAGAGCCGGCCTCAGCCTTGGTCAACAAGCTTTCTGAAAAAGAACTGGCCGACCTGATTTTTCGTTATGGCGAGGAAAGGAATTCCCGTCGTATCGCTCGAAATATTGTTCGTGCCAGGAAAAATGCACCGATTACCTCTTCATTGGAACTGGCCGAAGTGGTGCGTAAATCTTTTCCGCGGCCCAAGGGTCGCAGACGAATTAACCCGGCCACTCGTACTTTTTTGGCGCTGCGCCTAGCCGTTAATAATGAGTTGGACCACCTGCAAAGGTTTCTTTCATTCGCCCCGGAGTTAGTCAAGGTTCAGGGACGAGTGGTGGTGATTAGTTTTCATTCTTTGGAAGACCGCCTGGTAAAACAGGCCTTTAAGCGTCCGGGCCGGGTTCGGGAAGGGGAGACCGGGCTGGTTTCTCTTTATAAAAAACCTCTTCGGCCCACGGCGGAAGAGATCACCTCAAATCCCAGGGCCCGCAGTGCAAAGCTTCGGGCTGGAGAGCGTGTTTAAAGGATTCAGATGTCAGCGGGTGTCTTGAAAAGAAACCAATCAGTATACGTTACCATCAGAAAAGGCAACCGCAAGAAGGCGGTATCTTTCTGGGCCAAGGGTCATCGGCTTTTTTTTGCTCTCTCTGTCGGTTTCCTTTTTCTCATCTTCGCCTTTGCATTTGTTTGGATCAGCCACCAGGCGGTCGAGGTCGGATACGAAATAACAAAGCAGAACCAGCGACATCTGGCTCTCATTGATCTTAACCGGAAGTTTAAGGTCGAACTTGCCAACCTGACGTCGCTGGAGCGGCTGGAGCGGCTGGCCAGAGATAAACTCGGCTTGATCGCCCCAAGGCCGGATCAAATTGTGGTTTTGCCATGAAATCTTCACAGGCCAGATGGACGAGATTCAGAATCGTTCTCGTTTTTTGCGCCTTTCTTCTCGTTTGGTGCGGATTGATTTGGCGGGCGGCGGCCCTTCAGATTCACAACCGGAGTCAGCTGGTTCGCGTGGCCGAACAGGAGTATCTCAGAAAGATCAAGCTCGTATCGGTTCGAGGCGACATCTTCGACCGAAACGGGGAAAAACTGGCTGTGAGCCTGAATGTGGATTCTGTTTATGCCGAGCCGATCAGGATTCACAACCCGGCCGAGGCCGCGAATAAACTGGCCGAAGTCCTGCACCTTGATCGCAGCCAGGTATTAAGGAAATTGAAGTCCGGGTCTTATTTTGTGTGGTTAAAACGGCAGGTAGACCCGGATGAATCAGCGGCGGTGAGAGCATTGGGCATGACCGGGATAGGATTTATCAAAGAGAGCAAACGTTTTTACCCCAACCTTAGTTTAGCCTCGCACGTTTTAGGGTTTGTCGGGGTGGATGCGCAGGGGCTGGAAGGTCTGGAGGTGTCTTATGATGATTACTTTCACGGCAAGATGACTTACTTGCCGGTCATGCGCGATGCCCTGGGACGGACGTTTCAGGATCGTTTTTTCCGGAGTTTGCCTTCTGTGAAAGGTGATAACCTTACCCTGACCATCGACAGGCGTATTCAATTCGTGGCTGAAAGGGCCTTGAACCGCGTCGTTAAGCAGTATCAGGCCAAATCTGGAATATGTATTGTCGTTCGGCCTCAGACCGGCGAGGTCCTCTCTATGGCCGTGGCCCCGGGGTTTAACCCGAATGTTTATCAGCGTTACAAACCGGCCCGTTGGCGAAATATCGCCATAACCGACACTTTTGATCCGGGTTCAACTTTTAAGATGTTTCTGGTGGCCGGGGCCATTGAAGAGGGTGCGGTTAAGCCGCTTGACCGAATTAATTGTGAAAATGGTCTTTTGCCAATCGGTTCCCGTGTGATTCATGACTCTAAAAGCCACGGGTGGCTTACCGTTAATAACATCATAAAGTATTCCTCAAATATTGGGGCGGTTAAAATCGGCCGCATACTTGGGCCGACGTATTACTACCGTTATCTCACCCGCTTTGGCTTCGGAAGCCGGACCGGGATTGATCTCCCGGGTGAGTCGCCCGGCCTTTTGCGGCCGCCTGACAAATGGACAGAGGTTGATGCCGCGAACATCGCCTTTGGGCAGGGTATTTCAGTCACTGCCATTCAGATGGTTATGGCTGTCTCCGCGCTTGCCAATCATGGCCTGCTCATGCGGCCCTATATTGTTTCAAAGATCACCGATTCTTCAGGCAGAGTTGTTAAAAGTTTTGGTCCCCGGGTTGTGCGCCGGGTTGTTTCCGAGAAGACAGCTGATGAAATGCGCCGGATGCTGAGGCGGGTCGTCGAAGAAGGCGGGACCGGTACACTGGCCGAGCCTGATGGTTATCCGGCCGCTGGCAAAACGGGAACAGCTCAAAAATTGGACCGTTCCACTGGCCGGTATTCTAACAGGAAGTTTGTGAGCTCCTTCGTGGGATTTATGCCCTATGACCATCCTGAACTGGCTGTTATCGTGGTCCTGGATGAACCGTGGCCCAAATTTTTTGGCGGCGTGGTCGCTGCCCCGGCTTTTAAGGAAATCGGGGAGAACGTCCTGCCGTTGTTAAACGTGGCGCCCCGTCCGAGAGAGCATGTCTTGATCAGTTCGGTGAAGAAGAAAAAAACAGCGACACTGTCAAAGACGGCAAGATCGTCTTTAAAGTTGGATTCAAAAGACAAAACTCCCGGAAAAGTAGGGGCTCATAAGATGACCAAGATCGCCAAATCATGGCTGGGTCTTCCGGCTCACACCCCTGCTTCTGAATCCAGCCCGTCGCTGCAATGCATAAGTGAAAAAGAATTATGAAGCTGAAAACTCTGATAAGAACCAGCGAAGTCATAGATTTTCAGGGTGACCCGGAAACCGAAATTTCATCCGTGGAATATGATTCCCGCCAAGTGAAGCCCGGAGCCTTGTTCGTTGCCGTCAGGGGATACCGGGATGACGGCCGGTTGTATATAAAGGACGCCGTGAAGGCGGGAGCATCAGCGGTTCTGGTTGAAAAATTTAAGACTGAAGACCCGGGAGTGCCCGTGGTCGTGGTTCCTGATGCCCGCCGCAGCATGGCCCTGGCCGCGGCTGAACTATATGATCATCCGGCCGAAAAACTGGTCATGATCGGAATTACTGGCACCAAGGGTAAAACAACCACAGCTTTTCTGCTTGAATCAATTCTTAAGCAGGCCGGCTTTAGTGTCGGTCTGATGGGCACAATTAAAGTTAGTTTCGCTGACCGGGAAAGACCAGCCCTCATTACCACTCCTGAGAGCGCGGATTTACAGAAGTACCTTAGTGAAATGGTCCAAAGTGGGGTTAGCCATGTTGTCTTTGAAGTATCCTCGCATGCCTTGGCCCTTTCACGCGTGGTTGGCTGTACCTTTGATATAGGAATTTTTACTAATCTCGGCCGGGAGCATCTCGATTACCATCAGAATTTAGAATCCTATTTTGAAGCGAAAAAACGCCTTTTTTGCCAATACTTGACCGGGAAACACCTGGCCGGGGGACCGAGAGCGGTTATTAATCTGGATGATGAATGGGGACGGAAATTGGCCGAAGAGATGGGCCCGGCGGCCCTCACTTACGCCGTGGAATCAGATGCTGAACTGACGGCGAAAGAAATCAGGAATGATCGGTTAAACCTGTCTGCCTCCCTTATGACCCCGGCAGGCGACTTCGAGGTTCACAGTCACCTGCTGGGCAGGTTTAATCTTTATAATTTTCTTGCCGCCGCGGCCGCGGCTTTGGCCTTGGGGGTTCGCGTCGAGCATATTGCAGCCGGATTGGAAAAGATTATAAAAGTCCCCGGCAGGCTGGAGAGAGTCGGGCAAAATAACGATTATCTGGTTTTGATTGATTATGCTCACACCGCGGAAGCATTGGTTAAGGCCTTGGAATCCGTGCGGGACATGGCGCCGGGGAGGCTTTTGACTGTTTTCGGGTGCGGCGGAGATCGTGATAAGTCCAAGAGGCCGCTTATGGGTGCGGCTGCCGGTAAGCTGTCCGACTTTGCCATCGTTACCAGCGACAATCCCCGGACTGAAGATCCCTTATCTATTATCAAACAAATTGAGCCCGGTCTTCTCGATTTAAATCTTAAGCGCTGGGAACCCGGTGAATCCAACGGCAATTACCCGCCCGGCTCTTATGCGGTTGTCCCGGATAGACGAAAGGCCATACAGCTCGGCGTTCGTTTGATGCGGCGGGGAGACGTTCTGCTTGTGGCTGGCAAAGGCCATGAGGATTACCAGATAATCGGCCGTGATAAGTTTGATTTCGACGATCGGGAAGAAGCGTTATTGGCTTTGGAGGCGGAAGGTAAGGTTTGAGCGGCTTTCAATTAACCCTTGAAGAGGTAGCAAAGGTCTTGGGACTTGTGCCCGGGGAGAATTACGCCGGCCTTGCCTTGTCTGGCGTCAGTACTGATACCAGAAACATAAAGCCTGGTGACCTTTTTGTGGCCCTGAAAGGAGAGATGTTCGACGGACATGATTATTTAGAGCAGGCCTTTGACAAAGGCGCTGCCGCGGCTGTGGTTGACCGGCGGAAGGATCTTGGGGGCCGGATTCTTCTGCCGGTAACCGACACGCTCAGGGCCTTGGGAGATTTGGCGGCTTACCTTAGACGCCGCCAGCCTCTGAAAGTTGTGGCCATAACGGGTTCGAACGGAAAGACCACAACAAGAGAAATGACGGTCAAGATACTGAAACAAAAATTTAACACTCTGGCCGCAAAGGCTAATTTTAATAACCTGATCGGTCTGCCTTTGACCCTGCTTGATCTCCGGCCGGAGCATCAGGTCGCTGTGCTGGAGATGGGTATGAACAGGTTTGGTGAAATCAGCCGTTTGACTGAAATAGCCGACCCGGATGTGGCTCTTGTCACAAGCGTGAGTCCGGCTCACCTGGAAGGCTTGGGCGGTCTTGAAGGCGTGGCCAGGGCCAAAGGTGAGCTTTATGCCGGATTAAAAAACGGGGCCATGGCGGTGGTGAATCTGGATGATCCTTTTGTAAAACGGATCGCTGAAATCTTCCCGGGCTCTTATTTATCTTTTGGGTTCAGCGCTGAAGCTGACATCCGTGCCCGGAATGTCAAATATCGGGGGCTGAAAGGCTTAAGCTTTGAACTGGTGACCCCCGAAGAATCCGTGACCATAAAACTTCCCTTGTATGGCAGGCACAATGTAAACAATGTCCTCGCGGCGGCTGCAATTTCATTGACCCTGGGGCTCAGCCCGGTTCAGGTTCGGGATGCTCTCGCTGAGATGAAGCCTTTCCCCGGCAGATTGGAATTGAAAAAACTGCCTGGGCCGATTTACCTGCTGGACGACACTTACAACGCTAACCCGGTTTCGGTCAAAGCGGCTTTGGCTGTACTTTTGAATTTGAAGGGCCGGGGGCGAATGATCGCTGTCTTGGGAGACATGCTTGAACTTGGCTCTCAGAGCGAAGCGGCGCACGCCTGCATCGGCCGGCAAG
>CAZVRN010000104.1:0-9063 GCA_964629485.1 uncultured Thermodesulfobacteriota bacterium
CACTTACCAGGAAGGAGCATTTTTTCACCCGTATCATAACTGGTTCATTTCTGCGGCTCACCAGGATGGGGATATCGAAGAGACGCTGGTGATTACGCAAAAGGCCTTTGAGGCGGTCAAAGAAAAATTCGGGCAATAATTACGTTCGTTACCAACGAATGCTGCCTTCCGGGGGACGTGAAATCGCTCCGCGTAAATCCCCGACCCGATGTTTGCAAGACGATAATTTATCGTCAAGCGGCGGCCATCATTCATTTTTAAGCTTTTTAATCATTGCGGAAGCCTGCCTCGCTCCGGCCTTATCCGCTCCGCCCACGCTCACGGAATAAGCGCGCTGGAAAAATTTAAGGGCTTCATCATCCCGGCCCAGTTTCCGGGACAGGAGCCCGAGCTTCCTCAGATCAAGGGCTATCTTTTTACTTAAGCCCAGTGACTTATCAAGCTTGAGGGTCTCTTCATAAAGAAGGCGGGCCTGGTCATACTCTGCCTCTTCGGTCTTGACGTCAGCAATCAATCTTAAAGAGTTAGCTGTCTCCTGCTGATCTTTTCGGGCGCGGTTTATTTTGAGTCCCAAACGGGCCAAGGTCACGGATTCGCCCAGGTTTTTCTCAAGAAACGCGATCCTGGCCTTGACGTTATAAATTCTTCCTTCTTGGCCGCATTGAGCCTGGCGGCAGAACTCCATGGCTCTATTAGCCATCTCACGGGCCTGAAAATAGTTTTGGGCGTCCCTGAAGAGCAGAGCCTTGATCAAGGCGGCTTCCGAAAGCCGGGCCGGGGGATATTGAACATACCGTGCTTCAAGGATTTCGTCAACTGTGCGCATGGCATTATCGTTTTCGCCTTTCAGCCTGTAAATATTTGCGATATTGATCAAATTTATCGCGGTCAGATTAATATCCTCCACGGCCCGGCTGGCTTGAAGGGCTTCCCGGTAAAAAATCAAAGCCCTGTCGTATCGCCCGGCCTTATAAGCGCTTTTCGCCCTCTTACTGAAGCTCGCCTCTTTCTTGTGAAATTCGGAAAAAGATTGTCTGCCGGTTCCGCCGCACCCACCAGTCGCCACAGCGGTGAAAATCAGCAAAAGGAACCAGAAAAAAAATCTCGCTCTCAAATGTGTCCTGTCACTCATAACTATCCATTTTAAGCGTTTTCCCGTACGGGTTGTCGGGTTTGGGGTGAAAGAGCCAGATATCCTGGACCGAGTCCATAATTTCCTGGGCCTTGCCAGCCAGTTCCTCACTCTGGTCAAGCAGAGCGGGCATGCCCGAGGAAGTCCTTTTGAGATCCTCTGTGGTCTGCCGCACATTTTCCAGAGCCAAGTCCACCCGGGCTAAAATCTCCTCCAGGTCCTGCCTGAATGAGCCTATCATATCGTTGATGTTGGAAACCGTGCCGTTCACATTATTAAGCGTCTTATTGATATCAGGTATAATATCGGTCCTGGCAGAAGCCGACAGTGCGTCCACGCTGCTGGTGACTTGGTTCAGCTCCTTTTTGACGGATTCGGAAAGAGTATCCACGTTGAGCGCTACGTTATTAACATTTCGCTGTATGTCAGAAAGCAGGCTGTCTATATTTTCCGAAGTGGCAATCAGCCTTTCTGAAAGCCGGGTGAGATTTGCAAGAATGGTTTTGAAATTACCTTGAGGGTTATTAATGTAGGCGAGGATGTCCTTGATGTCTCCGATCACGGGAGTAATCTCGTCTTTGATATTCGCGGCCAGTTCTCCAAGACCGGCCTCCCGTTCAAAACCGATCCTGTCCTGGTCTTCCATTTCTCTTTTACCCGGCGACCCCGGTGTAATCTCAATAATGGAATCCCCGATAAATCCTTCCTTTACGAGTTTGGCGCGCGAATCAGTCTTTATCCATTTCATATAATGATCGTTGATGGCTAGCTTTACTTCGACCATTCCCTGGTCGTTCATTGTTACATCCTTGACCTTCCCTATCTTGAACCCTCGAAATTTCACAACCTGTCCATTCCGCAAATCTCTACCGCTCTGAGCCGTAAAGTAGATGGTGGTTTTGGGGGTAAAAATATCCTGCTGGATTCCAATCATGACTATAATGGCAATCAAGCCTACCAAAGCAACCAGAAAAAAAAGCCCAACTTTCTTTTCCAGATTGATAAATCGGGCGTCTCTCTCATCCACAACACTCAACTGCTTAACCCCCCTCCTGAAAGCTTCATGGTTTCGTCAGCCCGCACACCCTTGAGCGACTTTTCCTCGGAGCTGATAAATATTGAGGTTCTGCCTCGCATCTCCATGTGATATTCCTGCGTAACATCCAGCACTTTCCCCATCATTTCCGGCTCCAAACCTTCAACCAGGGCATCATATATCATCAGCGCCGGTTCCATGAGCATGGCCCGCATCAAAGCAATGATTCTCTTTTCATGAGAAGGCAAAGCCCCGGGAGATTTACTTAAATATTCCTTTATCTCTGTGGCATGGAACCCTATTCGAGCATAGACAGCCGACACCCTTTTAAACTCATCCTGTGGTTTCCGGCCGTTATGGTACCAGGCGGGAAGAATTATATTTTCCCCCACCTTCAGGTTGCTGATCAAACCGCCGTTTTCCAGCACCATACCGACCCTTTTAAAGAGCTTGATAAATTCCTCTTTCCTGATTGACCACAAATTTTTCCCAAAAAGTAAAACACTGCCCCTCTCCGGTTTAATAACACCGAGGATTATCTGAATAAACAAATTCTTCTCAAAATCAGAATCCGCGATTATTTTGTATATACGGCCTTTTTTAATCTCCAGAGACATGGACCGGAACGGCCAGATACTGATATTATCTAATTTTATCATACGAAAAAAACCATTGTAATAATGCCATCGAATAGTATCACCAAAACCAGACACTGCATCACCGCTCTGGAAGTCGCCTGTGGTATTTCCGTGATGGAAGACCTGACATTCAACCCATGGTAGCACGAAGTTGAAGCGATAATAAATCCGAATAAAAGGCTTTTAATAAGGGAAACGCTCATTTCTAAAAAGCTTAATGCCGTGAATATATTTCCCAGTTGCTGGAGGAATTGAATGTCCAAAAACAGCGAAGAGAGAATAAGCCCTCCTATAGCCGCGCCTAGCTGGAAATAAAAGGCCAGCACGTAAACACAAAGCGCCATGCCCAGTATTCGGGGCACGACCAGATATGCAACGGGGTCAATACCCATAATTCTTAAAGTCCGGATCTCTCCATTAACCTGCATGGACCCCAGTTCAGAAGCGACCGCCGTGCTGCTCCGGGCGATGATTATTATGGCTGAAAACAGGGGGGCAAGTTCCCTGACCACTACCCATACGAAAATCTTTCCGGCCAGCACCGCATTGAATCCAACAATATTTGCAACTTGTGTTATAATGACAATACCGATCAGCGCGCCCACAGCGGTTACCTTGGTCATGGCCTCGATACCGGTAAAATATACTTGCCGGTACAGCACCTGCCGCACCGGTGCAAGTCTTAAGGCGCCCAGGCTTCTCAGAGAGCTGCCCAAAAGCTCGAAAGACCCTCTTGTGTTCATGAAGGCGCTTACTGCGTTGCCGCCTGCCCTTTGAATGTTTATCAGCCCGGCCATGACCTGTATCTTACCATAAAATATTTGGCCAAGATACCCCAGTCACGCGCTCGGAAGTGTCCCCGGTGCAAAATTTGATGCGGACATGAGGTAATTTGGACCAGTTGAAATGCTCATTGGAGCAGACAAAGCGATATAATTGCGGAAACCCTGGTTAGAAATATAATTTTAAAATAAAATTAGTATGTTACATGAGTCAGTGATTAATTAACCTGATTCACGCATGAATAACGCAAATAAATTTTTTCCAAATCACCCCTTAAAATCACCCTTTTGGGTGATGACTCATTTTTAAATAGGGAATATGTTCACAAACATCATCAAGAATCATTGATTACCCTCATATTACCCACCGGGAGCTCTGAACGTTTCTCAGCCGAGAAGACAGCGTAAAGAGCTCCCCACCCTCACAAAATTCCCTCCTTAAGACCTCTTGAGAACTTTGTCCTTCAGCCGAACTCATTGTCAGGCAAAAATTTAAGTCCTCGAAGTATTAGCAGGTAAGGGTATGGCCCTCTGAATTTTTCAAGAGACACTGCATGGCCGGATACCCAGGATGGAAGCAGCTTCAATTAAAGATTTGGCCTCATAATCCGGTCTAATGTCGTAGTTCCAGGTCAGGCGGTCTCTATTCAGCCAACATGTGGCAATACCCGCTCGTTTTGCCCCGGCGATGTCTGAAATGCTGTCCCCGATGTGAATTATTTTCCCTGGGTTAATCGAGTAATGACTGATGACCGCATCAAAAAGTTTACCTTCCGAATTGCTTTTGTAAGACTTGAATCTTTCGGAAGTAAAGACCGCATCGAACCTATAATTTTCCAGGTGCGGAAAAATCATATCGTCATCCGCGTCACTTACAAGGCATAAAGGAAAATCCGCTCCCACGGATTCAATAAATAAATCGGTATCCTCATACGGTGGAGCCAACCGGTGCTCCTTGATCCAGAGATGGGCCGCCCTTTTCGGATCCAAAGAGCAGCCTATTTGTTTAAAAACGGCTTCGAAACAGGTCTCAGCAATGGACCTGAATCTTCTGAAACCTGGACCGTGGTTCTGTAACTCATTAAAATATTTCGTAAAAACTGAAAGCCAGATCTCGGTATATTCATCGGCCAAACGGTCTGAGTAATTTTCATTTAAAGCTGCTTGCCAGAACGCATAGCGCCGGCTGTTAACATCAACAAGGGTTTGAAACATATCAATGCAAACTACTGAGAAAACACTCACTAAAACCACTCCCAGACCTTGTAAAAAATTCTTTCTTTAGCCGAACTCATTGTCAGTCTCAAAATTAAGTCCTTGAAATGTAAACAATATCCCTGCAGGTTAAATTTTCTTTCTCCACGATTTAAGTCAAAAAAGTAATTTTGAGATAGCCGCCAGAATTTTTCATAATTGATTAATTTTTAATTTTATCACATCCTTAGATATATAGCCAGACATTTTGAGCTTGAAATTTAAGCGAATTAACCCTATAGTACCCCAACTCATACGTGTTTAGATACTTTTATTTCACAAGGATAGTCTCTCATGGAACCTGAACTTCTCCGCTCCGCACAGTTACGACAAGCCATGTACCTGGGATTTGTCATTATTCAAACAGGTTGTTCCGGGGCTGTTTCGCGTTTTGATACCAGATTCCGCGCCCTTTTAAACTACTTTCGTGACGAAAAACAGATTATTAGGCCTGAAATCAGAGAGCTCCATGCAAAGTACCCCGAACTCTATCTCACACTCTGGCAAAGCGGCCCGTCTAAAAAATTTATTCCCCTGATCGTGGATGCCATGTTCCATGAATTTTTTAAGTTGCATCAACACGATAACCCGATTGACGCGTACCAAGTCTTTTGCGAGGAGGAACTCGCAAATTTTGTCAGAAAATATTTTCCTGAACTCGATCAGCAAAGCATGGCTTACGAACGCCTGGTTCAAATCTGCCGGGACCTGAAAGACGAGGCAGCAGAAATAGGAGCAAGCCGGACCTATTCCACTCCATCACTTAAAAAAATCCGCAGAGACGCCCCCCGGCTGGAAAGCAGAAGTCCTGTTTTTAAAGAAGTGATTCGTATCGCGGCCAAGGCCGCTCGGTCCCGCGCCCCGATCCTGATTACCGGTGAAACAGGCACGGGAAAGAATGTGCTGGCCCGTTTCATCCACCAGCAAAGCCCCCGGAATAAAGGTCCTTTCATTACGATCAACTGTACGGCTCTTCCTGATAATTTGCTTGAAAGCGAACTTTTCGGTTACCGCAAAGGCGCTTTTACCGAAGCCCGTACCAATAAAGAAGGGCAGTTGATTCAGGCTGACGGAGGGACGGTTTTTTTGGATGAAATAGGGGAAATGTCTCCGCGTATTCAGGTGAAATTACTGCGATTCCTTCAGGATCACAGTATCCTGCCTCTCGGCGCGGTGAAACCGATCTTCCTCGATGTGCGGGTCCTGGCCGCCACCAACCAAAACCTTGAAGAGGCCATGAATGCGGGGCGCTTTCGCCAGGACCTCTTTTACCGGCTTAATGTTTTTCACCTCAAGGTCCCCCCACTCAGGCAAAGAACCGGCGACATCCCGACCCTGGCGGCTCATTTTATTGAAAAATACAATCAGCAAAACCAAACCACGGTTGAAGGCCTGAACCCAAGCGCCTTAAATTGGCTTATGAAAAACGAATGGCCCGGGAATATACGGGAACTCGAAAATATTATCCACCGAGCCGTCATACTGGCTGAAACCGGATTTATCGAAAAGGAGCACCTTGTCGGCTTCAGCCTGGCAGAATCTGTAAAAAAAGTTAAGCCGCCTGTTCAATCCAACAAAAAAAAGATCAATGAAAAAAGTCTGCTTAAAGCGCTGGAAAGAGCGCTTCTCTTGCCTCAAGAACCGGGGAGACATTGCAGACGACTTGCCCCCAGCGTGCCGTTGGCGCATATAATCTGTTTCTTTCGGCGAACAGGCGGATGCCCTTTTGCGCCGCGCACCTTTTCCGATCATATTTCACCTCCTGATTGGCTCCACCGGCGGGATAAACTGTCCAGTCGAATATTAAAGGCGTTATATAAGGCCGGCATTCTCAGACACAACAACAGGCGCGCTCAGGCAGCCCGTTACTTCCTGAACCCGGATTATTTGCTCTAACAATATCTTAATTAAGCCGCCTCACTTTCTAGAACAAATTAAATATATGTTCGAATAAAAACTTGACAAATGGCCTTTTATATCTTATTTTAATGATCAGGTGTTCATAAAGGAGAAAGACAGGTTCCGACCGCGAAAAACTAAACAAATCAGTCACATCCTGAGATAGCCTATTTTAATTCGCAGGAAGTTCTCCCTGGCAAAAGAGCCAGAGAATTTTTTTATTCGGGGTGAACTCAGAGGCGATGAGAATAGGCTGCGCAATAACTCATCAGAAACATGATGTCACGGCAGGCTGGCGTGCAGGCCGTAAAATAAATTAGTAAATATAAGGGAGAATATCTGAAATTAAACTATTTTAAAAATAATGAGTTGTCTAATTATTTTGTCTGAACCGTCGGTTTATCTGGAGAAAAATCTGATTTTTATCGGCCAAAGACACACCACTCACCCATTTCGATTTATTCATTGGAGCTGCCTCAGGTCCGGACCTCTAATAACCTGAATCCGGACCTCCAATGACCTGAGTCCGGACCTGAAAGGGTTGCGGACGGGTTCCTGAATTTGCGACGCTTTGTTTCCATTGAAAAATTCCCAAATAATTTTAGATTATTACGCATAAAATAATTTTTTTATTTGTTTTGGTTCGATTATTGAATTTTTTTGATAATAAACTCTTTGAAACATACCGGAGTTTTTGACAATGTCCGTTGATTACAAAATTTCACGATTCACCCTCGTGGAACCCCTGATTGATACCGGCCAGATTGCCTTGTTCAATTCGTTTACCAAAGGCGTCGGCGCACTGCCTGCTCAAATATGGGAGGAAATTCAAACCGGTTCTGTTTCACATGAAGCTACTATCAGTCAACTCGTTGACCAGGGGTTCCTGGTGCCCGCCGAGACCAACGAGGAACTTGCCTTTGTTCACTGGAGAAATCAAACGATCTACGATCTGACCCACCTTACTTATTTCATCAATCCGACTTACGGCTGTAACCTGAAATGCTTTGATTGTTACTTCGGACAAACAGAAAAAATGAGGCGCATGAACCACGAAACCGCCAGATCCGTGCTTGACTTCATCACGATAGACCTGGAGCAAAAACGGCCGCTCAGCGTCCGCCTCGATTTTGGAGTACCCGACGCTACGCTTGACCCTGAAATAATCCTCTACCTCATCGAAGGGCTGCACCGGTTCTGCCGCGGCCGGCGAATTCTGTTCAAAACAACTCTGACCAGCCATGGCCTCGACATCGAGCCAAATTTGATCGAGGCCCTTAAAAAGTTTGGTTTGAGCAAGATACGAATCAAAATAGGGGGGCCGAGTATCGTTCATGACCAGCTCAGGCCGACCAAGGAGGGAACCCCCACCTTTGAAAAAATCATGTCCAACCTGGAGAAAATCGCAGGACTGACCGAAATGCACCTGATCTGTCATTATGACCCGATCCATGAAGATCACCTCTTGCTTACCACTCTGCTGAACGACCTGCTGATCCATGGACTTAAGGAATACATCACTTCAGTGAAATTTCACCCTATCCTCCCAGTTCATAAAAAAGAAGAGTTAAACCCCAGAAGAGCAGGCTGGATAGACTGTTTACCTGACGTGGATCCGAAGCGCTATGCCTGGCTCGAAGATCAAATCAGAACCTGGGGTTTTTTCGTCCCTGATGAGCCGCCTTCATGCGACTGTCTGACGAATCGACGAAGCACCATGGTCATTGATATAGAAGGAAATATCAAGGTTTGTCCGTTTCAGATCGATAATCCTGAATTATATTATGGACACGTCAAAACAGGGATTGACTTTTACCGTGAATCGCGGTGGCTGGCCAGGGAACTTCCAAAGCAATGCCGGCAGGATTGCGCTATTGCTCCGATTTGTAATGGAGGCTGTCACTACCTTGGTTTTCTGGAAACCGGCGCTATCGACGGAATACATTGCATGTACGAATCGCTTGAACGGCTCATCAGAGACTATATCCGCCGAACGATCCAGCGCTATAAGTCTGAGAGAATGTCTTGGTCACCTGAATATACCGGTTTCTCAACAATTTTGAGAAAATGAAAAAAAGGGGGATTAATGCCATGAAGTTACTGATTATAGATGACGAGCAAGAAACAGTGAATATGCTGGAACGAATCTTTTCCCTTGAAGGATATACGGTCACCGGCACAACTCAGCCGCATGACGCCTTGAGATTAATGGGGACGGAATTATTCGATTTAATTCTAACCGATATCCAGATGCCCGAAGTGAACGGGTTTGAGCTTCTGAGAGAATTAAAAAAACTTAACCCCCGGGCCGGTGCCATTTTA
>CAZVRN010000105.1:0-9057 GCA_964629485.1 uncultured Thermodesulfobacteriota bacterium
AGAAGAACGGTCATAGCCAGCGCCCCGATCGTGCGTCTCTCTCCATGTGCCTCCGCTGGCCAGTTCGGCCAGAAAGGGGCTAACCTCAAAAAGCTGCTTGTCATTCGAAAGGGGGGACAATACGGAATTTGGCGATTCAGCCGTCATAATCAACATCCTGACCAAACAACTCGGCGTATACGCTTTTGACCAGATCCATGGCCTCATACAGGGCCGGGACCGGGTTCCCCGACAGGCCCGGCAGGCTCAGGGCCGCTATTTCCTGCTCTGTATAAGCGGCTTCGTCACCGCCGCGCGCGTATATCAACCCCAGCCGGTTGACCATGCGGGACATAAGTTCATAGGCCCCGGCCACACCCCGGAGTCTTTTCGGGCCAAGGCCTTTCTGCCGCAGGGCCGTTAAAGCCTTTTTTGTCGAGGTTGACCGCACATGACCTTTATAGCTGCGGCCATATATCATCTGAAGATACTGGGTTATGAACTCCACGTCTGTCAACCCGCCCGGCGAAAACTTGAAATTAATCATCCCGGCCTTGAGTCTGCCCCGCTCAGCGGACATACGGAGGCGGAGACGATGAATCCGGTCAGCGGCATCGGCAGGCAGCGAATTGCTGAAAACCGCTTTGTTGGCCAGGGTTTTGATCCGAAATCCCAGATTCACCGGTCCCAAAACCCGGCGCATCTTAAGGAGGGCCTGGCGTTCCCAGAGTTGTGAGGTTTGATGATAACGTCCCAGAGAGGCCGGTGTAACCACCAGGGGGCCATAGGTCCCCGAGGGCCTGAGACGCGAATCAATTTCATAACCCGGCCCTTCGGCCAGCGGCAGAGAAAGAAAAGAAATAAAACGCTGCACCACGTGAACGGCGATCTCGATTGCCTTGCCGCCGTCTGCGCGGCCGCCTAAAACAAAAATCAGATCAAGATCAGAACGGTAATTCAATTCGCCTCCGCCCAGCTTGCCCAGGCCCATCACGGCCAGGGGCAGACTCTTTCCGCCGGGGACAAGGTCAGCGGCAAGGGCCAGGGTGAAGTCCATGGTGACCTCAGCCACTGAAGTAAGCTGTTCCTGGACCTGGTCGAGACTCAGTTCACCCAGGATATCATAGAGACCGAGGCGAAGAAATTCATCATTTTTAAAACGGCGGATAATGGCCAGGCGCGATTCAGGGTCTTCTTCACCATGAAGGGCCGTGCTAAGGTCTTCGGCCAGGGCGGCCCGGTCTTTTACCAGCCGGGCGCTGCGGCGATCAATCAGGCTGTCCAGAATGCCCGGGTGATTGATCAGGATACCGGAAAGGTATTCGCTGGTGCCAAACAGTTTGACCAGAAGCTGAATCAGTTTGGGATTTTCCTCAAGCAAAAGCAGATAACCGCCCATGGGGCCGATCCGGGTCAGAAACCGTTCCAGGTAAGAGAGGGCCTGGTCAGGGTTTGGGGCGGTGCAAGTCTGAGCGATCAACGCGGGCATGAGTTTTTCCAGCTGTTCCCGATAGCGGGCCAGGCTATCGGGAAGATAACGCTCTTGCCGGATGGTCCGACAGGCGGCCAGGGCCGCCTCCGGGCGCTTAAATCCAAGTTTTTCGAGCAAGCTCAAGTTCAGACTTTCGTCATCCAGGGTTTTTAAAAGCAGAGAGACCTTTTCCGCCACATCCTGCTCTTGGGGCCCTGTAACGACAGCCCCTGCCTCCTCGGGCTCGGCCAGGAGGAGGTTGAACCGGGAACTAACGCGATTCATATGGCTTTTCAGGGCGGCCAGAAAATTGTCCCGCGGCTTTGAGGTAAAATTCATGGAGCGGGCCAGGTTATCGAGGGCCGCTTCACTGCGGGGCAGGGTCTGGGTCTGAGTGAGCTCCCGAAGCTGAAGCCGGTGTTCCACCTTGCGCAGAAAGACATAAGCCCCGGACAGCTCATCCGCATCTTGCCGGCTGATAATGTCTTCTTCGGCCAGGGCGGAAAGCGCCTCGAGGGTTCCGGCCTGACGGAGATGAGGCAGGCGCCCGCCAAAGGGCAGGGTCAAGGCCTGAGCAAAAAACTCGACCTCCCGAATGCCTCCGGGAGAAAGTTTGACGTCCACAACGGAACGATAGGAGCGGCGGCTGCTCAGCCGGCGGGCCTTGATTCTGTTTTCTTCGGCAAAACGAATTTTTAAAGCCTTAAGCTCTTCCAGGGCTGTATAATCCAGGTAGCGGCGAAAGATGAAAGGGGTCATTGAATCGAGAAACCCGCGGCCGGCGGATACATCCCCGGCCACAGGCCGCGCCTTCAGCAGGGCCATCCTCTCCCAGGGCTGTCCCAGGGCCAGATAGTGCCTGGAGGCCGCTTCGAGCGACTGGGCCTGAGCCCCGTCCTTTCCGCCGGGCCGAAGGTTCTGGTCCACCCTGAAAACCAGCCCGTCCTCAGTCACTTCCGAAATGGCCCTGGTGACCATGGTGAAGATAAACTCAGCCGCGACCCCTGGATCCGGGGCTTGAGACGGCAATCCAGAAGGTTCAAACAAGTAGATCAAATCAATATCCGAGCTATAGTTCAACTCTGAAGCCCCGAGCTTGCCCATACCCAGGATAACCGGGGCCAATCCCAGGTCGTTCGGCGAACATTTCCAGCGCTCCGCCGCGGCCCGCATGGCGAAATCCAGGGCCAGGTCCAGGCAGGCTTCGGCCAGGGCGGTCAGGGTCTTCATCACCTCGGCCAAGTCCGCCAAACCGGTCAGATCCCGGACGGCGAGCCGAGCCAGCTCCCTGAGCCTGAACCGGCGCAGACGGCTTTGAAACTCCTTGAAATCGGAAACATGGCCCGCCTGCGCGGCAAGCTCGCTCTTTAAGGTTTGAAGGGCGGCCCGGTGCTGAAAAGGCCGGTTTACGAACAACCAGCGCGCCAGATCCGGCTTCCCGGCCAGGGCCTGGGTCAGGGCCGGAGAGTAGGCGGTCAAGGCCGCCAGGGCCTTGACCGCGGATTCATCACGCATGACAGCCAGGCGTTCAGCCGGAGAAAGCAGGCCGAGTATGATCTGGCTGCGGTCATGACCCCTGATCTCTGCTTGTGACACCAGCTTTACCTTCAGTCTGGGCCGGGTTTATGCCCTGCAGAAAATTGTCTTTCCGGGGAAGCCGTGAAAAGCTTCCCCTTGTTCAAGTTGCGTATCAAAACAGAGGCGATTTAAATATCATAATACAGGCTGAATTCAAAGGGGTGAGGCCTGAGCCTGAGTTCATTGACCTCGTTTTCCATCTTATACTCCAGCCACATGTCGATCGCGTCGCGCGTAAAGACATCGCCTTTCATCAAGAATTCATGATCCTCCTCCAGGGCCTGAAGCGCCTCTTCCAGGGAGCCGGGCGCGGAAGGCACGTCCGCCAGTTCTTCCGGAGAGAGGGCGTATATGTCTTTGTCCAGGGGTTCGCCGGGGTGAATCTTGTTTTGAATCCCGTCCAGCCCGGCCATGAGCATGGCCGAAAAAGCCATGTATCCGTTGCAGGACGGATCGGGAAACCGCACTTCCACACGTTTGGCTTTCGGGCTGGGCGAGTACAAGGGAATACGTATGGCGGCGGAACGGTTCCGGCTGGAATAAGCCATGTTTACCGGCGCCTCAAAACCGGGGACCAGTCTCTTGTAAGAGTTAGTCGTCGGCGCGCAGAAGGCGCAAAGGGCCCGGGCGTGGGCTAAGATGCCGCCGATGTAGTAAAGGGCCATTTTGGAAAGACCGGCGTACTCATCTCCGGCGAACAGCGGGTTGCCTTTCTTCCACAGGCTCTGGTGGACGTGCATGCCCGATCCGTTATCGGCAAAAATCGGTTTGGGCATAAAAGTCACGGTGTTCCCGTGTTTTCGAGCCACGTTTTTGACAATATACTTGAAAAGCATCAGTTTGTCCCCCATCTCGACCAGGGGGGAGTACATCATGTCTATCTCGGCCTGCCCGGCCGTGGCGACCTCATGATGCTGCGCTTCCACTTCTATGCCGCACTCGATGAGTGTAAGGGCCATCTCGTTGCGAAGATTATAAAAAGAGTCGGTGGGCGGCACCGGGAAATACCCTTCTTTGTATCTCGGCTTGTAACCAAGGTTCGGGTTTTCCTCCCGGCCGGTGTTCCAGAAACCCTCAACAGAATCCACAAAGTAGTAGGAGCTGTTCTCGCTGTTGTGATAGCGGATATCGTCAAAGATGAAAAATTCCGCTTCCGGTCCAAAATAAGCCATATCGGCCAGCCCGGTTGATTTCATGTAGGATTCTGCTTTTTGGGCGATATACCGGGGATCCCGGCTATATGATTCTTTGGTGACCGGATCCACGATGTTGCAGATGAGAGACAAAGTCGGGGCCTCGGTAAAGATGTCCATGAAGGCCGTGCTCGGATCCGGAATGACCAGCATATCAGAGGCGTTAATAGGCTGCCAGCCGCGAATGCTTGAAGCGTCAAATCCATAGCCGTCTTCAAAGGAAGACACTTCAAGGGCTGAGATTGGCAATGTAAAATGCTGCCACATTCCTGGAAAATCCATAAATTTAAGATCAACCATAACCGCCTTGTTCTTCTTAGCCATTTCTAAAACTTTTTCAGGTGTCATTTTTTTTCTCCTTGTTTTTTCAAACGCTCCTTCGGCCAAGAGAGGGTTATCCATCGTTTATTGTTAAAATAAGACTTTGTTTTAAAGTACTGATTTTTTTGGGGTCATCCAGCTTCTGTCCGTCAAAGTCCCGCACGTAGAATACATCCACGACCTGATCGGACTTTGTAGATATTTTGGCGATATGAATCGTAAGGTCGTGCTTAAAAATTGTTTGAGTCAAATCGTAAAGCAAGCCCAGCCGGTCATAGGTGAAAACCTCGATGACCGTATAAAAATCCGAGACATCGTTATCGACTTCGACCCTGGACGGACGGTGCGGCGCGGCTCTATGGAACTTGAATACAGGCCGCCGGGACGAGAGCCTGAAATCAGCTTCCATTTCACCGCTCAGGACCTTTCGCGCATCCTGCTCGACCTTGGCCCAAGCTTCTTCAAGAAAAATCGGATCAGGAGGTGAATCGACATGGAATATGTCAATGGCGGTTCCATTGACCCGGGTGAAGACCTGAGCTCCGAGGATATTTATGCTGTTTAGAGTAAACACCCCGGCCATGCTGGCCAAAAGACCCGGCCGGTCTTTGGTTACAATCGTGACCTCATAAAACCCGGCGTTCGTATCCCTGACCGCCCAGACCAAAACAGCGTCGCCGAGTTGTTCCTCCAGGACCAGGTGCCGGGCTATCTGGTTGGCACTCATGACCGAAAGGTACTGTGCTGATATATTTTCAAAAGCAGCCTCAATCCGTTCCGGGGGCAGCTTGTCCTTGAGTATTTTTCTTACCTCGTTTTTCAGCCTTTCTCTCCGGCCCGCCTCCTTCTTGCCAGCCAGGTCGCTGCGGGTGAGGACATGATAAATCTTGGTGTAAAGATCGCGAAGCAATGAGGCTTTCCAATGATTCCAAGCTGTTGGGCCGGTGGCCCTGGAATCAGCCACAGTGAGGAGGTAAAGCATGTTCAGCCGGTCAACGTCACCCATGCGCTGGGCTGAAGAAAGAATCAACTTTTCCTCGGTCAGGTCCCGGCGGGTGGCCGTCTCAATGAGAAACAGGTGCTCAGCGACCAGAAAAGCCAAAGTTTCGATTTCCTCCGCCGTAAACCCCAAACGGGCCCCGATGTCCGGGACCAATTCAGCTCCCCGGCGCGCATGATCACGTCCAAGACCTTTTCCGATGTCATGAAGCAATGCGGCTAAATATAGAATCTCCGGCCTTTTGACCTGTTCGAGGACGGAAAGCTCGAAATCGTCTTCACCCTTTCCCGGTTTTAAAGCCGCCATCTTTTTCAGCTCCCACAGAGTCAGGACAAGATGCACGTCAACCGTGTAGACATGATAAGCGTCATGCTGGACCCTCGCCTTGACCGGGGCAAGTTCAGGGATGTAAGCGGCCAGGAAATTTACGTTCTGCATGGCCTCGATATTGCGCGGAGAGGCGACCGGGCCGGAAGGGACAGCCGAAATGGCATTGAGAAAAGATCGGGCCACTTCCGGGTCCCGCCGAAAAGAGTCGTCAATCAGGTCAAGGTTGGAACGGATAATTTCCAGGGCCTGATGGTTGAGCCGGAGTCCTTCCCTCATAGCCACTTCAAAGGCCTTCATCATTAGAACCGGCCGGCGGCGGACATCCGCCGAGGAATTAAGTTCCACTTCCCCCCGCCTGACCACGAGACCTTTTTCCACTGTCCGGGACCGCTGAGTCATCTTAACGACCGAAAAGGGGCGAAGGTCTTCCTCAACCCGGCTCAACAAAAAAATCAGGTTATTGCTGACCGAGTAATCGTGGGTATAGTAGGTTTGCATAAATCGTTCCACGGCCGAAATATCCCCGTCATCCATATATCCGAAACGGCGGGCCAGTTTCTCCTGGTAATCAAAACTAAGGACATCTTGTTTTTCGTTGGCCAGGCAGTGCAGTTGAGCGCGCACCCCCATCATAAACTCCCGGGCCTCTTTGAGATTCCGGGCTCCGTCTTTCGGAAGGAAACCTGCTTCAACCAAGTCCTCAAATTCTGAAATCCCATAAAGCGCCAGACCGGCCCAGAAAATGGCCTGAATGTCCCTGAGCCCCCCCTGCCCGTTCTTGACATCAGGTTCAAGGAGATAAGGACTCTGGCCGTACTTTTGATGCCGGGCCTCAATGTGTTTTTTAAGATTCCCGAAGAATGCCAGCCGCTGTTTTTTTGAACCGAGCCAACGGCGCAACTGGTTCAATAAATCGAGGAAAAGCTCTTCATTCCCTATCAGAAAACGAGACTCAATCAATGAAACCAGAGTCGCAAAATCAGAACGCCCCAGATCCTGGCACTGGCTAACCGTACGGCTGGCATGGCCGACGATGATTTTATCATCCCAGAGTGGATATAAAACCGCTTCGGCCAGGGAACGGATACTTTTTTCATCTGCTTGGGCATCATGAAGGAAAAGCAGGTCCACATCTGAATATGGAGACATCTCACCCCGGCCATATCCACCCAGGGCCACTAAGGCCAGATTCGCGGCCAGACCTTCTTTTTCGTCCGCTTTTTGATAAAGTTCTTTCAGGTGATGGTCCAATAAGGCCGTATAGGCGATGGAGTAATCCAGCCCGCTCAAGCCCTCATGAAGCGCCCGTAATAACTTCGTTTTTTTATGCAAAAAATCAGACATTTGCGCTAAAGAGCGTCTATCCCTCTCTCTCCGGTCCGAATACGAATACACTCGCTTAAGGGGTAAACAAAGATTTTCCCGTCACCGATTTTACCCGTCTTGGCCGCATCCTGGATGGCCTGCACAATCGCTTCGGTCCGCTTGGCCTCCGCAACGATTTCAATTTTTATTTTAGGAAGAAAATCAACCACGTATTCAGCGCCGCGGTAGATTTCCTTATGGCCTTTCTGACGTCCGAACCCTTTAATTTCCGTGATAGACATGCCCTGGACTCCAATTTCATTGAGTGCGTCCTTGACCTCCTCGAGCTTGAAAGGTTTAATAATGGCTTCTACTTTAACCATGTGCTTTCCTCCGATCCCAGATTTTATAAAGCTTAAAACCTTTTCAATGTGACCGGACCCGGTATTTTAAAGTTGGGGCAAGAGTCAGGCCAACAAAGGTTGGTTTTATAATAATTTGATAATTAAGAAAAAAATTAATTCTAACCCTGCATAACAGTCAATTATTTCGACAAAATTGTCATTAAAAGTAACCGAAACTTACAAAAACGTAAGAATGATTTCAGGCATGGCTTTTTAGGGATCAAGGAACCTTCCGGACCGGATACGGGATCATGGAATCAGCTCCCAGCATTGTGGCCAATTTCTCCATATTCTCCCGCTGGCCAACAGCGATCAGGGTATCACCGACCTGAAAGCGGGCATCGGCCCAGGGATTAAAAATCATTTCGCCATCGGCTTTTTTGATTGCGATCACAATCAAGTCCAGGTCCATGCGAATATTGGAATCCTTGAGGGTGATATCCTTGAGTTTGGACTGGGGAGTAACAAGAATCTCTTCCATGGCCAGGTCCAGATCTCCCCGGCCGTGGACCGTAGTTTCAATAAAATCCGAAACAGCCGGGCGAAGCAGGGCCTGGGCCATGTTGCGCGCCCCGATTTGATAAGGGGAGACCACTTTGTCCGCCCCCGCCCGTTCGAGTTTGCTGACGGACTTTTCTTCGGTGGCCCGCGTGACTATAAACAAATTTGGATTCATGGCCCTGGCTGTCAGGACAATGTAAACGTTATCCGCGTCTGAGCTGACCACGGTCACGAGGCTCCTGGCCCGTTTAATGCCCGCGCTGATCAGATTGTCGTCATCGGTGGCCTCACCCATGATATACAGGTGACCGTCCTGGTCGATTTGTTGAACCACTTCCTGATCGTTTTCGATAATCACCAGGGGCAGCCGCTTGGCTTTTATTTCCTGCGCGATGGTCCGTCCGATGCGGCCGTAACCGCAAATAATATAATGATCTTTTATTGTTTTGATCTGTCTTTCCAATTTACGCCTCCCCATGACCCTTCTTAAACTGCCTTCGACCATGCTCCGGGTGAGCTGGCCGATCATATAGGCCACATTGCCTACCCCGAAAATAATAATGAATATAGTAAAAACCCGGCCGGCAGGACTGAGCGGTCTGATTTCGCCGTAACCAATGGTGGCCACGGTGATAATGGTCATATAAAGTGCGTCCAGGAGTTTCCATCCCTCGATCAGGCTATATCCGGCCGTACCACACAGGAGGATGAAGATACTCAAACAAATCGAAACTATTAAGTTGCGGCGCGAGTCGTCGTCAATCATATAAATCCTTGAGTTACGCTATTTTACGATTGAACCGTCCCTTAAAGCAAGATTTTTCTCTGAGCGGGAATCTAAAATAAGAAACCCGGCTTCCTGTGGTCTGCGGCGAAATTCAAGTTAATATCTCTTGAGAATGTCGTTCTTTAAACGAACTCATTGTCGACTTATGCGATTTCAACAAAATTACTCGTTCTTAGGAAGTCTTAACT